>JALYZH010000247.1 GCA_030948945.1 Gemmatimonadota bacterium
AGAACGCCTGTCGAGCAGTTGTACGGAGGAAATCTTGGTGGACGCACTATGCTGGGCCCCGTAGAGGCGAGGATCACGCTCAATGCATCGGGAACGACGTCTCATCTTCGCGATTATCGCTTTCAGCCCTTTGTGTACGATGGTCCGGGTGGACAGGGACTTACCTTCTCGTACGACGCGTCCAACCCAACGGTTCCGACATTCGCCTACGCCACTCCCGCAATGGCAGCTGCCGTGGCAGACCCTGCGAACTTTGCGCTCTCGTCTTACTTCACCATCGATCGCGCGACGACCGGGCGCGATCTCGGAGCTGCTCTCGATTTCGGCGACGTATGGCGCGAGGCTGATCAGGGTTGGGGCTCTACGCTCAACTTTGGCGGCAAAGTCACCGACGAGCGAAAGAACCACACGTCGAGTGGAGCATCCTGGTTCACTCCCGGCAATCCGATTTCGCTCCTGAGCGTGCTGAGTCCGTTCTCCGATCCCAATTACTACTCGAACATCTCGAGGGCCTTCAGCATCGGACCAATGCCAGACGAGGCTGCTGCACGCGCGCTCGAGGATGCGGGTACGTCCGGTTTCATAAACAGTACCGGGACCGTACGCAACCTGGTTGGCACTTACAAGGGCTCCGAGAAGATCTACGCTGCATATGTGAGCAACAGGGCAACCGCCGGTCCATTCGACCTGTATCTGGGATTACGCGCGGAGCACACGCAGGCGGATTATACGGGTAACGCCGCCACGAAGGATGCATCGGGAGCTGTGACCATTCAGACGGTGCCGGGGTCGCAGACCTACACGGATCTGTTTCCCAGCGCGCAAATCAAGTATTCGCTGAGCTCGCGCACCGATGCGCGAGTCGCCGTGACACGCGGGATTGCGCGGCCGGACTACGTTTCGCTAGCGCCGTCGCTGCAGGGAACTCTGGGCGGCAGCCAATCTCTGCCGGCGCTGACATCCGGCAATCCCGACCTGCGCCCACAACACGCGTGGAACTACGATTTCCTGGTAGAGCATTTCTTCCCCTCCGTCGGTGTAATCTCGGGCGGAGTCTTCTACAAGCAGCTAACCGATTTCATCTTCAATCAGACGTTCCGATACAACGGACCGGTTGCCGCGTTCGACGGACTGCTGGGCACTCGTCCGGAGAATGGTGGGAAGGGACATCTGTTGGGATTCGAAGGTGAATGGGTCCAGCGCCTCGTGTTCCTTCCGGGTGCCTGGGCCGGAGTTGGTTTCGACGCGAACTTCACTCACGTCGATTCGCGCGCGCTAGTCGACCCATCTGCTGGCAGGTACGCACCACTCCAGAGACAATCGCCCAATCTCGCCAACGCAGCTCTGACCTACGACTACTCGGCGGTCTCGGCGCGACTCGGGTGGGCGTATCAGGGCGCGAACATCACCAGTTACGGTGACGGAACCGCGTCACCGAGCGGCGACACCTATTTCTATGCGCACTCGCAGCTGGATGGATCCGTCATCTACAACTTCAGCCCGCGCGTCCAGATTCAGTTGCAGGGACTGAATCTCAACAACGCGGTGTTCGGTTTCTTCAGCGGAACACCGAATCACGAATACGCGACTCAGCGCGAATACTACGGACGTACGATCTACCTCGGCGCGAAGTACAACATCGGAGCGATTTAACAGCGAAGGAAACAGACGATCGAGAGTGCGCATAGTGACATAGGTCAGCACTGCGACTAGCGGTGAAACCGGGTGGGTTACAACCCCGTAAGGGTTTCAGGTGTCACAATACACGAAGGTTGCACCACAACCCTTTAGCTTACGGATTTCCTATGCGTACTTCATCGATCGTATTTACCGCGCTGCTGGTTGCTTCACCAATCGCCGGCGCGCGCGCCCAGGCCGCTGTCGCCGATGTTCGCCCAGTACCCGCTGCCGTCTCTGGCGGAGTTGCCGCCGAAGCATGGAGCGCCAAGCCAGTCGGCAATTATGATGTCGTCCTCGACAGCCCCGAAGGCGCGATTGCCGTCAGGGTCACGGTCAGCGAACTGCAGGGCAAGCTGATTGCTCTCTTCTGGCCAGCAAAGGACGCAGAAGGACAGGCGATGGACGTTACGATCGCGGGAACCGACATTGTTCTGACTGCGAAGACTCACCGCGGTCCGATCGAGATCAACATCGAGCACCGCGGTCAGGCATTGTCGGGCAGCTGGACGCTCGGCAAGACGCACGGCTCACTCAGGGGCGAAGTCAGCTCCTGATCATTCAGGAAATGATCGCCATAGCGTCACCGTAGGAGTACAACCTGTAGCGCTCCACGACAGCTTCCTGGTATGCTTGCATCGTCAGCTCGTACCCGGCGAACGCGGCAACCAGCATGATGAGCGTGGAGCGCGGCAGATGGAAGTTGGTGATCAGCCGATCGACTGCGCGGAAGTCGTAAGGCGGACGAATGAAAATCCTGGTGTCCGCCGACTTCTCGCGAAATATTCCATCTTCGTCGATCGCGCTTTCCAGTGTTCGGACGCTCGTCGTGCCGACCGCCCAGATCTTTCCGCCGTCGCGCCGGGTCTCGTTCAGGATCTTCGCGGTGCGCGCGGGAAGCGTGAAAGACTCCTCGTGCATCACGTGATCGGCGGGATGCTCGACGTCGACGGGCTTGAAGGTTCCGGCGCCAACATGGAGCACTATGTCGGCACGCTCGACTCCTTTGGCGGCGAGTCGATCCAGTAACTCCGGCGTGAAGTGGAGCCCCGCCGTTGGTGCCGCGACCGATCCACTTTCCTTTGCATAGACGGTCTGATACCGCTCCGAGTCGGATGTTTCATCCACCCTCGTGATGTAAGGTGGTAGGGGCACGTGACCGTACTTCTCTATCGCCTGCTCGACGGGCAGGGAAGAGTCGAGTCGAACGACTCGCGTTCGCCTCTCAGTGGTCGACACTATCTCGGCTGAAAAATCCTCCGCGAAGCGCACGACGCGTCCGGGCTTTAGTTTTCCGCCGGGATGAACCATCGCTTCCCACAAGGATTCCCCAAGAGATCGAAGCAAAAGGATTTCCGCCGGGGCACCATTGTCGCGAACGCCTAGCAGGCGAGCGCGAAAGACGCGGGTGGTGTTGAGGACGATCGCGTCGCCCGTGAGAATCAGCTGCTCGAGATCGCTGAACTGTCGATGAGAGATTTCGCCGGTGGAGCGATTGACGACCATGAGCCGGCTTTGGCCGCGCCGCTCGGTGGGATGCTGAGCGATCCGGTCGGCGGGTAGATCGAAATCGTAGTGGGAAGTGCGGGATCCGTCGTGCGCCATCCCGGCACCATAACCAACTACGGCGACTTCTTGCAGGTATGGTGTTCAGTGACCTGTTTGCCCTTCTGCGTGTAGGTGGGCCCATCAACGGTGTACTGGGAATCCGACCTCTTCGTGTATACCGCGCTTCCCCCTTTTCCCGGGAGATCATAGGTCCAGGGCCAGGAGTTCCCGTCACGCTTCGCCACCATGACGAAGTAGAGGCCGTCACTCATCGCGCCGAACCGGACCCACTTCTGCAGTCGGGGGTCGTAGCCGATGAAATACTCCGCGCGGACAGGTGCGCCTCCGTCGCTGGTGCCTGGGAAGTCGTACGTCTCTTTGAGCCAGCGGTTGTCGAGGGCATTCGAGATCGTTGTCGTGTAGGTCCCGGAAAAATCGCCAACGGTGTGCGCGCAATTCCATGTCCCCACGAAGAACTCGGCGGCTTGCATCTCTTCCCGCGCGCTCGATTGCGCGCGGGCACTGGAAACTGTTGCGAGAAAGATTGCTGCGATCAGTGCGGTTTTAGCTGAGTAGCCCTTCATATCATCCTCTTCGGTGGAAATGTTGGTCCGCGTATATCACCTACTCTGTAGAAGAAATAGCCAAATCAAAAAGCAGGCGATCAACTGGTAGTACGACGACGCAGGCTCAGAAGCGACCCGAAGCACATCGAGCCCATGAGTGTGACTACTTTCATCACTCGAAAGGTTGCTTGAGCCTCGGTCCCGGAGCTGACGTCATAAATCCCCACTCCGAGAGCGATCGCGATCAGGAGCAACGCCCCGATCACTGGCTCGCGAGGCAAGGCCCGGGTCGTGATCCACCCCGCGGCCACTCCCACCAGTACGACGCAAACGAGCAGGACGAGGCGCACCGACAGGAACGCATGCATCGGAATGAGCACTGACGCGCCCGCTCTAATGCCTTCGAAGGTGAGCAGGTAGGTCAACACAACCGTGGCCAGCAGTCGGGACGCCGAGGTGAAGCTCCATGGTCTGGCGCGGGCGAGCGGAACGATCGCGCTCAGTGTTTGTGACCAATACCACCGGCGCGCGTTGGACGCGCCTAGACCCCCGCATTTCTGGGCGAATTCCTCTTCGAGATCGCCAAGTATGGCATCGCGATAGCCTGGCTCCAGAACCAGTCCGGCAACGATTTGGGTGGCCAACGTGGGAGGCTGCATTGTGCTCACTGGCGCTCCCACGCCAAATCGACTCCTTCCCAAAGGCGCCGGCGTGTTGCGACACCGGAGCGAATCGTCTGCCGCCCTGACGTCGTGAGCGCGAAGCACCGGCGCGACCGGCCCCCGCGCACAGGCGTGGGCTCCGTATCGGACGAAGACAACAAGCCTTTGTCCTCGAGGCGCTGGAGCGTTGCGTAGATCGCTCCGACCGAATATTCCTTCCGCGCGCGCTGGGAGACGTCGCGGCGCACTTCGGCCCCATATGCGTCGTCTCCCAGCCGCGCCACGGAGAGAAGGGCCGCGAATTCAAGATTTCCGCTTGCCTGGTCGCTCATTATGGTTCCAATATGTAGAACAAATCAAGAGTTTGTCAACCGTCGGGGATTTGTCCACCGGTCCCTGGGGCGAGGCCTCTTTTGTGCAACAGCGTGAGCAAAATGAAATCTGCCCAGTATCTGACGCACGCGCGCCTCGCGCTGACCGTTTGTCTAATCGCAACCGCCGCCTGCCGCTCATCTCGCGCGCCGGAGCCGCCGAAACCAATCACGCGACCAGCCTCCGCTGAGGAGGAGATCACCCTCATTCGCGCCGATTCCGTGATGTTCAATGCCGTCATTCGCGCACAGCTCGAGGCGGGAGACAATGCGTATCCGTATCACCTCGAGCGTCTGCGATACGACCCGCGGCCTTACGGAACGTCCTCCGGCTATCCCGAGGTTTTCGCCGGTGTCCAGGGAATCGATCCGACGCTGAGCTTTCCGCGCGCGGGCAGGCGGGCGATCGATCGCGTCGCTGCGAATCGAAAAAAAATTCTGCGAATGAACCGCGTCCCGGAAGGTGGTCCGCTCAACTATGAGCAGTGCGCCGGTGCTCGCGTACCGGAGCCACCCCCTCCGCGCGTCAGGTCCACGCGCTCGAAAGTCAAAGACGTACACGCCGGCTGTCCGAGGACGGCGGAATATTACCTGACCGTGGGACTACCCATTAAGGGACAACCGACAGGGCTCTGGAACGCGCGCGACACGCGTGGATCCAAGGTGTCGATGAGTGGCGAGGACGTGTGGACGACCCTCGTTGACCTGCATTCTGCCGGCCCTGACGGGTGGAGATGGTCTCAGTACGCGTGGCTATTCCGGCGCGATCGTTCCGGTCAGCCCGTGCTCGTCAGTACGATCCTGATCGGCGTGGTCGAGTAAGGACGGTGACGTTAGGTCCGCACTGACCTATCGCGGTGGATCGACACGCTTGATCTCCTCGAACCTTTCAGAGACGCCGGCGGGGAGAAAGAGATTGTCGGAAATGGCGGCGATCTCCTCTGCTTCGCGCCACGCGTCTTCGAGAATCTGAAGCTCCCCTTCGAGCGCGCGTCGCTCCGCGTCCTCGTGCGACATCATCTCCAGCGCGAGTCGGAGCGGCGGGGCGAGCTTGTTCATCCTTCCGACGGTCTTGGCGTTGTACGAGTACCAGTCCGGATTGTGCGCCACCTTGGCTGCCGCGTTGAATACCTGCGCCGGATCGCGATACTCCTCGAGTAGTTCAACAGCCTCTTTCACGTTCTTGGCCGACGCTGCCTTTTCGTTCATGCGGGGCAACAGCTGCGCGGCGATGCGCACGGCCTGCTCTCCGCGAATCGCCGTCACTGCCGTCTGATTGTCGTACGACCACCAGCGTTTGTTGACGTCGCGCCCTACATGGTGTTGCACCGTGAGTCCCCATGGCTCGCGTCCGACCGCGGGAAGCATTATTGCCGACTCGACGTCGGACTGGCGAAGAACGATTGGATCGCCGCCGGGATTCGGAATCCGCGCCACGACGCGCATCCTCCGGTAGAGGTTCACACCCAAGCTCACGGCATTGAATGCCTGAGTTCCAGCCGCACCGAGGAAAAATCCGGTGGTCATGCCAAAGGGGATGATGACCGCGAGACCGGCGGCAACCGCGCCGGTTTGCACGAGGTACTTCTTTCGCCTGCGGCCGAATTGATCGCCGTATCTCCAGGCCGCGAACTCAGGACGCTGCGGCGCTCCGATCCTTACGAGCTCGAGTCCTTCGCCGACTCTGCCCAGCCCGATGTGATCGGACGAAACGCGGAGCTTTGTTTCTCTGAACGCGCGCTCACATTCTTCGACTGCTTCCCATCGCTCTTCGAGCGGCGTGAGATTCCATCGCTCGCACTTTCGGCAGACGACCCACAGACGTCCCTTCGCCGCGTCGAACGCGAGACGCCGCCCGATGGGGAAGTGCTCGATTGTTTCGTTGGCGCCGAGATCGTTGTGGCAGAAAATGCAGGTTGAGTACATGGGCCTCGGCTAGGACACTCACACCTACTGCTATTTCCGGACTATTGCTGCGGCTCGAACAATGTGGGTTGCGCCGACCCGCCCGGAATGGTCGGGGGATTGAAACCGAAGTGGCGGTAGGCCTGCGCAGTGGCGACGCGACCGCGCGGAGTACGCTGCAGAAATCCGTTTTGCACCAGGAATGGCTCGTAGACTTCTTCGAGAGTCCCCGCGTCTTCGCCGACCGCCGCGGCGATTGTGCTGACGCCGACCGGTCCGCCCTCGAACTTCTCGATGATCGTCTTGAGGATCCGCGAGTCCATGTCGTCGAGACCGAACTGATCGACTTCGAGGAGCTGGAGCGCATCAGCGGCGACCTTGCGATTGATGCTGCCACCTGCGCGCACCTGCGCGAAATCGCGAATCCGACGGAGAAGCCGGTTGGCAACACGCGGAGTTCCGCGCGATCTCTTGGCGATCTCCTTCGCGCCATCCTCGTCGATCTCCACCTGCATCACCTCGGCGGTACGATGGACGATCTGCTCGAGGTCGCCGGGCGGATAGAAATTGAGCCGTTGCTCGATCCCGAACCGCGCGCGCATCGGGGGAGTGAGCATCCCGAGCCGAGTGGTGGCGCCGATGAGGGTGAACTTCTCGATCTGCATGGTGATCGTTTGGGCCTTGGGTCCTTCGGAGAGGCGGATCTCGATCTTGTAGTCCTCCATCGCGGGATAGAGGAACTCTTCGATGATTGGCTTTAGCCGATGGATTTCATCAATGAAGAGAATGTCGCCTTCTCTCAGATTGGTGAGAGTTCCGACCAGGTCGCCAGGTTTTTCAAGTGCAGGTCCCGACGTAGTTCTGATATTCACTCCGAGCTCTCTGGCGATCAGCTCAGCCAAAGTCGTTTTGCCTAGGCCTGGTGGTCCGAAGAAGAGGGTGTGATCGAGGGGCTCTCTCCTCGCTAGCGCGGCGTCTATATAAATGCGGAGGGACTCCTTCACGCGATCCTGGCCGATAAACTCGGACAGGCGCTGAGGGCGGAGCGAAAGCTCGACTACGCTCTCGTCCGGGATGATTTCAGGAGTAGTTATTTCGGCGCGCGTCACTGGCTCGATTGGTTCGCGTCTCAGACCGGATAAACGGAGCTGAAATCACAGAATCTCAAATATACGCAGTCGGCCAACTCAAAGTCGCCGCTCTCCGGCGCTTGATTTACGCTCCCGTCCAAAGAACTTTCGGAACAATACCAACTCCTAACTTTGGCTAACTCCTTCATCCCCGATCCCGGTACCGCTGTCGCGACCCGCACTCTGCTGGCCGCCGGTTTCGTCATTGAGGGCTTCCAACGCCAACCTGGTCACATTGAATATGAATGCAGCAGAATCGACCACTTTGGGGTGCAAGTTCCCTATCTAATCGCGATCTTCGAGGGCGATACACCGAAGGAAGAGCACATCGAACATCTCAAACGGTCTGTACCCGGGCGAGGCAGGGTCTTGGCCATCGTAGCTGAGGCAGCTGGTCCGGATTGGATTGCGTGGGATGATTTTCTGGAGTCACTCGGAGGCGCTGTACCGACATGGAGAGCGCTGGGACCTGAATACGCGGAAGTCCTCAAAACATCGTCCCGAAACGAGCTGCCCGAGGGTCTGACGGGAGAGCCTTGGAGAATCTTCGAGGATGCGGTAGGGGACGGTTTGGAATTTGTGTTTGGCCGACGAGTTCTGCGGCTAGGCAACCGACGCCGGGGCCAAAAAGTCGGGGATCAGATAACTCAAACCCCAGATCAGCAGGTACTTCTTGTGGACGCGAAAGCATCGAGAGCTCCGTACGATTCTGGCCTTCCAGAATTGCGTCCGCTCAAAGAATATGTGCAGCTGCAGCGGTCAAGACAACGCGGGCAATTCCCTCTCGCCAGCGCCCTGGTCGTCGCCAGAGAGTTTGCGCAAAGCGAAGCTGGCCTTGCTGAACTTGCAAGTGATTTTCTAGCCGAGGCAAAGCTGCCAGTGGCTTTCTTGGAAGTAGAACTTCTGCTCAAGATGATAGCTGACCTAAGCGAGGCGCCCCGCATCCGAAACGCGATTAATTGGTCCAGGATATTCACGCGCGGGGGTCTAGTAGCAAGAAAGATTTTCTCGGAGGAGCTCCGGAACGCGAAAGAACAGCGCTATGAAAGGAACACTCCGCTGCGACACTGAGCACCTAGAATCGGCTCAATCACTAAGAAGCCCACTGATCGTACGGGCAAGGGTCTTAGCCTCAGTTTCCGCGTTCTCAAGTGACCGTTGGCTATACGAATGGGTGTCGAGACCAGATCCATCGAGATTTTGCACGCCAACAACAACATCCTCCTCACCCCTTTCGAACTTTACCGCAATCGCTCGTTGTAAGAGTGGCATACGCAGTTGAGCACGCCAGTTCGAAGGGTCAAATTCTCCCAGCAAGATCCCGCGATACCGATCTTGGGCAACCAACACGTCTACTCTTGAGACCTCGCCACCGAGAATGACATCGTGGCCGAGTTCCAATTCTACACGCGCCTTGCAAGCGGCGACAATTGGCTGTTCTCGGACGTACCATTCCATGTAGCCCTGTAATGTGTACTCGGCACCTAGTGCCCGCTGTGGATTTGTCAGTTTGAGTTTGGCGAGCAGGTCCCCGAGGTATACGAGCCCACTCCTGGGGTTTGCATGCTTGTGAAAGTCGTTGATCGCAAGTTTGATCGCCCCATCATATCCTATCCTCATAAACCCGCTCGAGACCCGCTGAGCGTCCGCCCATCCCCGAGGATTCGAGCGGCATACCTCTAGTTGAGTGTGGCTGAGCCTCACCGGAGCAGCGGCGCAAGCGAGGGATACCGGCCGAGTACATTGCGAGCCTCGCCAGCAAAGCGCCGATACATCGCTATGACCTGCGAGGAGTCAAAAGTGTCGGAATACAGCTCAGGCCACTGACTCATTATTTCCTCGTTCGTATCACCGTCGAAGTGAGCGACGAACTCCGTTAGGTCAGCGAGGTTCCTTCTAGCATCATCGGCAGGATCAAGTTGAGAGTAGTCCTCATTCCACGGATCACGAGCGTAGACTGTGGGATCCGGATGAAGGCTTTCAACTGCTATCCGACGCTCAAAGCACGGGATACACTGACCGCAATGATTGACTCCGGCTGGGAGTCGGGTATTTCGCCAGCAGGAGTTAGAAGCAGCGATTCCATTCGGAAGCCCGGCCGCAATCACCTCGACTACTTCTTTCTTGGTGCGATAGACATACGGGTTTTGGATGTGCAATGGAATTGACAAGGCTGTCGCTAGGAACAGCTCCATTTCTTGGAGTACATCCGGGTGGGCAGTGTGCGTTGAATATGCGCCCAACCGAGCAGTACTTAGCGGAAGGTGGATCGCCATCTGTCCATTCTCTGCGAGATACATCAACTCGTTGTGTCCAGCCCGACGTGCAGCGAGAGCGCCGAGAATGAGGAACAGAAAGGAACGTGTTCTCTGACTGTTCTCTTCCGAATGTTCGAGATCAGTGGGGCCCCCACTTCGTGATGAAACGAAAACGTGATGATTGGGCAAGTCACGCCCCGACTCGCCTAGAAGGCGAAGCAGTTCGTTCTGGCAATGAGCGGTGACGGGGTTCCGAGTTCGGTGGCTTATAAGACGGAGTCCGGAACCTTCGGTGCCGAACTCGACGGCGGCGGCGAGTGAATCTAGACCGCCCGAAAACAAAAGAGTAACACCAGGATTAGTCGGTCCATTCCATTCTTCTTCAGCTCCCGCTTCGTTGCGGAGAGTGATTATCCAAGAGTCATTGGATAGGCGATACAAAGTCCTTTCTATGTCCTGTACCAGAGGGAAGAGCGTGGCAAAATTCGTCACCGGAACGAAGATCTCAAACTGTCGCGCGTAGTCTTCTCGCTCGCCTCGCGGAACAGCTCGATCGGCAGCAAAAACGGCTGCGGCAATGAGCAAAAGATCTGACTCCATTGAAGTCGGTTGGCCGAAAGCACTTGAGAAGTCTTGTTCACCCGTGAAAAGATTCCGCCCGACTTCCAACACCTGCGCGTTCGGCTTTGTCCAACGTCCCGAGCGACGCACGGCGAACCTGTTCATCGGGACTTTTTCCTGCTAAGGTCGTCGACAACGCGCCCAACATACCGTCGCCAATTAACGGGGTCGGTCCGCCCCATTTCACGGGAAGCTGCGGAGTCCCGAACCACCGATCTGATCTCTGCTTTGAGCTGTATTGAGTCGGTGGTACTCTGCACGCGTCCCGTTGCGCCAACGAAACTAGGGAGGTCGCGCGACACATAGTACGAGGTCGCCTCAGCGAATAGCTCGGTCGCGAACCCGCTAGCCCCGCCCCGATCAGCCACGGCTCTGGCAAGAGCTCGCTTGCCAACTTCTAGCGTAAGGCCTGCTGCGCGGGATTGCAGCATCAATTGCTCGAACTGCCTTACCGCAGCCGTGGGCGACTGAGCGGATTCTGCGATCTCTGCTGCCCGGCCTAAGAGTTCTGACCCAAGTTCCTTCTTTAAGGCTGCCGCTCTATCCTTGAGAGCCGCACGCCATATTTCAGCCGTTTGCCGTTGCGCTGGTACGTCTTCACGACCTACGACGGCTTTAGCGAGTTTCCAGTTAGGTGTGTTTGGAGAGGGATGGTTGGCGGATGTTCCCATTGTCCTCTCTTAAGGTTTGTGTGTATACCAGACCATCGAAACCTCAGTGCCTTGGAGCGGGCGTCGTTGCCAACCAGGGGTCCGCTTTCTGGTTAGGCCTCTTAAGAGGACGTAAGAGTTCCAGCATCCCGCTGTGAGGTATCTCGCGGCCAGCGCGCTACTTACCTAGGGGAGCTACCTGTTAAGCACAATGTCAAATCTGTATCAGGTAAGTGCTTAAATCCTATCATTTGTCGGTCTTCCTATACTCTCGCTTGGAGCCTAGCCAACCTTTCTGCCGCTTTTTCCAGCGTCTCTATCCTTTTACAAAACGCGAATCGAGTGACCAACCTCCCCAGCTCCGGTCGCGAGTAGAAGCTCATTCCGGGCACAGTGGCGACTCCAACCTCCTTCGCCAACCAAATCGCAAACTCGCGCGACTCGAGATCTGATATCTCCGAGAAGTCAGCGAGTATATAGTAGGCCCCCTCCGGGGCCGCGTACTTGAACCCGGCTTCATCGAGAGCCGAGCACATGATGTCCCGCCGAGCACGATACTCGAGCGCGAGATGGTTGTAATAATCAGAATCGAAAGCCATCCCAATCGCACCTGCAGCCTGCAAAGGAGCCGGAGCTCCGACCGTCAGAAAGTCGTGAACTTTTCTGATAGGTGAAGTGAACTCGAACGGCGCAATCACGTACCCGAGCCTCCACCCCGTGCACGAGAAAGTCTTCGACAACCCAGAGATGGTGACAGTCCGCTCCCGCATCCCCGGCCACGTCGCCAGCACGTGATGCCCGCCCGCGTACCGAATATGCTCGTAGATCTCGTCCGTGATCGCGATCACATCCCACTTCTGACACAGCTCTGCGATCAGTGAGATCTCTTCCCGCGTAAAGACTCGGCCCGTCGGATTGTGCGGAGTGTTCACGACGATCGCGCGAGTCTTGTTCGAGAAAGCCGCGCGCAGCTTATCAGGATCGAACTTCCAATCTGGCGCCTCCAGCGGCACGAACACCGGTTTCGCACCCGCGAGTATCGCGTCCGGCCCGTAATTCTCGTAATAAGGCTCGAACACGATCACTTCATCGCCTGGATCTATGAGCGCCAGAAACGTTGCCGCCATCGCTTCCGTCGCCCCGCAGCAGACCGTGATCTCTCGCTCGGGATCCACCTCCATTCCATACCAGCTCCGATACTTCTCCGCGATCGCCAGCCTCAACGCCGGACTGCCCCAGGTGATCGCATACTGATTGATGTCACCGTGGATCGCCGCGCACGCCGCATCCTTCATCGGCTCGGGCATCGGGAAGTCAGGGAATCCCTGCGCGAGATTGATCGCCCCGTACTGGTTCGCCACCCGCGTCATCTCGCGGATCACCGACTCCGTGAAGGTGCTCGCGCGCTTGGCGGTCGCTGCGCGGGCAGAAACCGTCTCGACGTTGGTCACGGCGACTGCGACGTTGGCGTGCGCTTCATTCTGACTTCGATCACCCCGCTGGTGCCGGCCATCGGTCCGAATTTCCCGGCGTCGGCGACGTTGTAAAACTCGATATCGCGCACCTGGAAGGCCTGGATGTTTCGCAGCGAGCTCAGGCCGCCGTATTTCGCGCCATCGACGAATACGAGCGCGTATTCGCTGCTGTCGCTGCTGCGAAGGAGCGGCTCAACCCCGTGCGCGCGCATCCACCTCGGCCGCAGGCGCGATACGGCGTCGTACAAATTCGGGACGTCGGAGTAGAACCTGGCGATCTCCTCCCCAGTCAGGATGTTGGACTTTGAAGGTGGCACGCCTGGAGCGGCCGTCCCGGACGTGCTGCTCGCAGGAGCGCAGGCGATACCAATCGCGACGGCCGCTAGATAGAGAACTCGAATCGACATTTGGCTTGGCCCTCCCCCCGAAGTTTGATTTGACAAATCATACCGCTTTCCCGAAGATGCGCGAGAAGCCCGATGATAGGAAACCGACAGTTGGGTGACATGAAATCGACATCTCTTCCGCAGGGGGGCACATGCTGTCCACAGTCCTGATAGTCGCCGTCATCGTCGTCGCGGGCGCCACCTGGTTATGGAAACGTGGCAAACCGCCCGTACCATGAGCGGAACCTCGACTCCCACACCAGGATTTCGCACCGTAACTTTTTCACCCCACCCAGAACAGGAGCGCACATGCCACAGTTCATAATCGAGCGCCAGATCCCGGGCGCCGGCAAACTCTCCAGTGACGAGCTCAAGGCAATTGCCCAGAAATCGTGCGGCGTGCTGCACGACATGAATACCGCGGGGACTGATGTCCAGTGGGTCCACAGCTACGTCACGGGCGACAAGATCTTCTGCATCTACAACGCTCCCAACGCCAAGGCCGTGAAGCAGCACGCGGAGAAGGGTGGCTTTCCCGCCAACAGCATCATGCCGGTGATGCGCACGATCAGCCCGATCACGGCTGAGACTGGCTGATCCCACGCGGGCGCCCCCGCGCCCGGAGAATTCGATCATAATGCGAGGAAGTTCGCTCACCGCCCTCGTCGGCGCGCTCTCGCTGGCCGCGCTCACGCGTCTCCCACCCGTGTCGGTGGGGTTGGCGCGGCATCAACCTTCCACAGTTCTCATCACCGTCAGCGATGCCGGCGCCGGGTACCCGCTCGCGAACGCCGATGTAGTCGACCTCTCGTCCGGCCACCACACGTTTACCGACCAGCATGGCCGCGCGCGAAGCGTCTGGCCCGCGGATGGTCAGCTGCGGCTTCGGATTCGCGAAATCGGTTACAAACCGGTCGAGCGTACGCTCCGACGAGCGGAGGTAGTCGGGGACGCCGCGACGATTACGCTCAGCAGAGTCGCCTACGTGATCGCGCCAGTGAGATCCACGAGTCTCTGTGCGACCAACGCCGACTCCGTCTCACAGCTCATTTCCGTATCTGCTCTCGAGCAGTTACAGCAAGCCGCCGAAAAGTACGCCGAATTTCGACGGACATATCCGTTCGAGGCGCAAATCGAGCGGCGCACGGCGCGAGTGCCGGAGAATGGAGAACCGAAACGCATAACCAGCGAGAGCGGACAATTCCGCTCCGAGAACCTGGAAAAACGCTATCGCCCCAGCGACATCGTGGAATACGTTTCCGGCGGATTCAACGTGCCGGTGCTGTTTCTCTCCACTCTCGCCGATAGCGTGTTCTGGGAGCACCACTGCTACATCGTCCGCGGAGTGGACACGTATCAGGGGACGCGGGCGCTCCGACTGGAGTTCTCGCCCAACATCGACGTCCACGGCCCCGACTGGGAAGGCACTGCGCTACTCGATTCGGCGACCAGCTACATCCTGCGAGTGGATTTTCGCGTCGCCAATCTCGACCCGAACAACGTTCCGAAACGGATCGAAGGGTACACGACCTTCGCATCACCGTCTCCGTTCGTGATAATGCCCGACACGACTTTCGGCGTCTGGTGGC
>JALYZH010000253.1 GCA_030948945.1 Gemmatimonadota bacterium
GATGTTCAAGGCCTTCGTCGAGGCGCGTTACAACAGAATTTCGGCCAATGGCGGCAAGACGGAATTCGTTCCGGTAACATTCGGAATCATGTTCTAAAGCTGGCCGGCTCGCAGTCAGAGTCTCGAATTACAGACGGGGGAGGGCGAAAGCTCTCCCCCGTTCTGCATCACGCCGCCTATCTTTGCCGGATGAGAATCTCCGTGAGGACCTTCGTTGTGGGGACAGTGATCGTCGCGGGATGTGGTAGTTCAGACTCGAAGTCGTCTTCTGCCAACGATCACGCGGGATCAATCCCTCCTTCCGCCACGAGATCGGCGCGCGACGCCCAAAACGGAAACCCCGCGTCCTGCCCACGTACGGGACAATGGGCTCTCTGCAGCGTTGAGAGGCGCCTCCAGCAGGCTGGGTTCGTTCTGCGAGAGGCACCGGGTCAACCACAGCGACGCGCCGGCTTCAGTATTCTTCCGGCCGCGTACACGCTGAATCGCTCTCGTCTGGAGGTTTTTGTCTATCCCGACGCCGCCGGTCTGGAGCGCGACCTCGGGAAGATCGACACCCTCACCGCGAGCCCGGTGGGCACCGCAAGCCAATGGCAGACGCCGATCGCCTGGGTCCGCTCCGGCAACCTTGCGGCCGTATTCATTACCGACAACGCCACTCAGTCTGATCGATTGACTCTCGCGCTGGGCGCTGGGGCTCCGCAGCCGTAGCAGCGCACGCGCGAACCAGTCTGTGCTGGACATCACGCGCGCGTCCACGCAGAATTGGACGTCCCCACACTGGAGCCATTCGATGCAGATCCGCATTTACTCGGCGGCTATCGCGGTGTTCGCCCTTCTGCCGGGAATCACCTCTGCTCAGTCAAGCCCGGTCGCCGATGCGTTTCGTGACAACGCCAAACAGGAAGGAAAGAATCTCATCGCCGCCGCCGAAGAATTCCCCGCTGACAAGTTCTCGTTCAAGCCGACACCGGCCCAAATGAGCTTCGGAGACATTGTCGTGCATCTCTCTCAGGGGAACGATTATCTCTGTGGCGCGATTGGCGGCGTCAAAGCACCGACACGCACGAAGGTAGACCACGACGATACCAAAGCGGCCCTCGTCTCCCGACTGCGCGAAACCTTCGCATTCTGCGACCAGGCGCTCGCGCCACTCACTGATGCAACCCTGGCCGAACAGCTTCCCTTCTTCGGCGGGCGGAAGATGTCGCGTGCCGCAGTCATGACGCTGACCACCGGCGATTGGGCGGACCACTACAGTCAGTCGGCGATCTATATGCGGCTGAACGGCATGGTCCCACCTACCGCGAAGAAGCCGGCGCAGTAGGTCGATAACGCAATAATCCCGGATTGGGACACGCCAATCCGGGATTATTGCGTCCGCTCTATCAGGAAGCGATCGCGGACTTCCTCCGGTCGGAACGCCCGTCGATCGAGAGCCCGGCCGTTTCAACCCACGGCGCCAGCGAGATTTCCGACGCGACGGGAAGCGTGAGCGTGAAGGTCGAGCCAATTCCTTCGGTGCTCTCCAGCGTCAAATCACCGTGCATTGCCCGAGCGAGATCTCTGCTGATGGAGAGCCCGAGACCAACGCCCTGCTGAGTAGCCGTCGTCAGGTGCCTGTCGACTTGCACGAACGGCTCGAACACTCGATCGATGTCGGCGATGCTCACCCCGACTCCAGTGTCCGTCACACGCACCCGTACCAGGTCGGCGTCTTCGGCGCACGTGACGCCAATGCTTCCGCCTGCTGCAGTGAACTTGATCGCATTCGTCAGAAGATTTAGCAGGATCTGCTGGAATCTCTCGGCGTCCGCGGCGACGCGAATGTCTTGCGCACACGGCGTGACCGTCAGTGTGAGGCCTTTCGCCTTCGCCTGAAGTGCGCAGAGGCCGTCGACTTCCGTTAGCACGGGATTGACGGGTAGAGCGATCACCTGAAGCGGTCTCGCTCCCTCGAGCCTCGCGATTGTAAGAATGTCGTTGATCAGTCGAAGAAGATACGCGGCTGCGCGCTTGATCCGGCCGAGGTCCTTGAGCTGTTCGGGATTCACAACCCCGCGAATTCCCAGCTCCAGTATCTCCGTGTATCCACTGATGGCGTTTAGTGGAGTGCGAAGCTCGTGACTCATTGCTCGCAGGAACGCCGTCTTTGCATTGTTCGCGTGTTCCGCCATCAATCGTGCGTCACCAGCTTCGGTGAGGGCGGCGGCAGCGGCGACGCGAAGCCTGACACGGTCGAGAGCCTGAGCGCAGTAGCGGGAAACGGTGTCCGCAAAATGCTTGTCGACATCGGTGAACTTTCGCGGACCCGCAAATCCGAACGCCAACGCTCCGACCGCGTGCCCCGCGATCCCAAGAGGAAGAAAAATCCAGGCGCCGCGCGATTTGGTTTTGCTGTCAGTCTGAAACGCCGGATACCGGGCACCCATTTCCTCAAACGATTCCAGGTAGATCGGGCGGCACTTTTCGATTGTTTCGGCATATGGACCGACCGATCGTGGCGGCTCGAGGTGTTTGAATGACCGCATGAGCGAATCAAGCGTTCCGGATTCGCGCAACAGCGTAAGCTGCTCTCCTTGAGCAGCTGCGACCACGACAGCGCCGGCATCGCACTCGAGAGCGAGAATTGCCTCGCGAAGAACGGAGTCGGCAACTTCATCCTGCGTGACTGTGTTGCTGAGTGCCGCGGTGATCTTTTGAAGTCGCGCCAGGCGCGCCGTCGCAGCATCGGCGAGCGCCTGCGCTGATGCGATCTCCCTCGTGCGACGGTCCAGCTCAGCGTTTACCGACTCGAGCGCCTCGAGAGTCGCCCGCAGCTTGTCCCCGTATGCCTTGATCCGCAACAGGTTTTTCACCCGTACGGACAACTCCGCCCGGTCGAGGGGCTTGGTGAGGAAATCCTCGGCGCCTGCGCTGAGCCCGAGCACCCTGGCGTTGCGATCATCAAGGGCGGTGAGCATGACGACAGGGATCGTGTTGGTGGCAAGGTCTCCTTTGATCCTGCGCGCCACCTCGTAACCGTCCATTCCCGGCATCATGACGTCGAGCAGGATGAGATCGGGCGCTTGCTGCGCGACGAGGGCAAGCGCTTCCTCGCCGCTGGACGCGCACAGGAGGAGATAACCTTCGGGCTTGAGCATGACATCCAACAAGTCTCTGTTGTGCCTCTCATCGTCAACGATCAGGATCCGCGATTGACGGTCTGGGGCGTCAGACATTGGATTCATCGTATCTCAGTCCTCATCTTAGAGCGGGACCTCACCAGCTGGCTCGAGATCGTCGTCAGAAAATCCTTGTAGGCGAGCGGCTTGGCGATGTAGCCATCACACCCGGCGGCGCGAATGCGTTCCTCGTCGCCTTTCATAGCCAGGGCGGTCAGGGCGATCACCGGAATGGACCGTGTCGCTTCGTCATTCTTGAGGAGCGCCGTTGCCTCGAGACCATCCATTCCAGGCAGCTGGATATCCATCAGGATCAGATCCGGCTGCTGTTCGCGCGCCAAGGCCAGCCCGATTTCCGCGTCCCGTGCGCCGAGCACGGTATGGCCAGCAGACTGCAACAGGAACGTCGCTAGCGTCATGTTGGCGGGGTTATCCTCTACGATCAAGACCGTTGACACCTCAGGCGACCACGCGACGGCCGGCCATAGCGCGCCGAACCTCGGCGATGAAATGGTCACGGTCGAAGTTCGCCTTTTCCACGATCGACATCACGTAGCCATTCAGCCTGTTACGGTCTTCGGCAGTGATGTGTTTGGCGGTGACAACAAGTATCGGTATGCCAGCGGTAGCAGGATCCTCGTGGAGCGCAGTCACGACGTCGAAGCCGCTCACCTCCGGCATCATCAGGTCGAGCACGATCAGATCGGGTAGCTCGCGGCGCGCGGCATCGATCGCCTCGCGACCCCCGTATGCCCGTAACACGGTGCTCGCCAGTCCCAACACCCGGGCGGCGATCAACTCGACCGCCTTGGGGTCGTCGTCGACCACGAGGATCTTGAGGGTCTGACCCTGTGTTATCGGAAACAGGCCGAGTCCAACCAGGGACTCATAAAGCTCCTGGCGGGATATGGGCTTTTGCATCACGCCGGCAGCGCCAAGCGCGAAGCCCCTGACATGATCCGAGACGATCGAAATGATCACGACCGGAATGTGCTTGAGCGCCGGGGTCTGCTTGATTCGATTGAGGAATTCCCAGCCGTCCATGTTCGGCAGCATGATGTCGAGGGTAATCAGCGCCAACGGCTGACGCGCTGCGAGGACGAGCGCTGTCTCGGCTGTGGCGGCGTGGAGGACCACAAATCCTTCCGCCTCGAGCTGCACACGAATCAGGTCGGCGGACTTGTAGTCGTCTTCCACGACCAGCGCGGTTCGCGAGCCCGGCAACACGTCGGCGGGTAAAGCGACCTCAGGCCTGCTTGGTGTAAGCGTCCTTCCTTCCGCCGGCCGGAACGGGAGCCAGACTGTGAAACGGGAACCCTTGCCCACCTCGCTCTCGACCGCCACTGCGCCGCCGTGCAGGTCTGCGAGCAGTTTAACCATGGCCAGACCGAGACCTGTACCTTCGAATTTTCGCGCGAGCCCGCTGTCTATCTGACTGAACGGCTTGTAAAGACTCTCCAACCCTTCTGGAGAAATGCCGATTCCGCCGTCGGTGACGCTGATCTTGAGAAACTCCTCGAACTCGTTTTCTGCCAGGGGGAAGCTACGGCCCATGCTCGCCTCGGACAGCGCGCC
>JALYZH010000265.1 GCA_030948945.1 Gemmatimonadota bacterium
CCTCGAACTCGTTTTCTGCCAGGGGGAAGCTACGGCCCATGCTCGCCTCGGACAGCGCGCCGACGTCCGCTCGCGGGACACGTTCGGCTCGCAAAGTCACCTCACCGTGCTCGCTACTGAACTTGACTGCGTTCGAGAGCAAGTTGTATACGATCTGTTTCACCTTGCGCGCGTCGCTGCGAATCGAACCCAGTTCTTCCGGGGCATCCATGACCAGCCGGATGTCACGAGCCGCGGCCTTCTCCCTGATGATCGACAGACTATTCGCGAACGTCGAGGACACGTGCACGGGCTCGAGATCGAGCGTCATCTTCCCAGCCTCGACCTTGGAAAGGTCAAGGATGTCGTTGATCAACGAGAGAAGATGCTTGCCGCTGCTGAAAATGTCGCCAATGAACCCGCGCTGCTGATCGGTCATCTCACCGAGCAGACCATCGACGAGCACTTCGGAGAAGCCGATGATGGCATTCAGCGGCGTCCTCAGCTCGTGTGACATGTTGGCGAGGAACTCGGACTTCATCCGGCTGGCTTCTTCGAGCTCGACGTTTTTTTGCTGGAGTCTCTGCTCGAACAGCTTCAGCTCCGTCACGTCGCGCGCTGCTGCGAACACACCTTGCAGCACCCTGTCGCGGTCGTGGAAGGTGGTGGCGTTGTACGAAACGACGGTGAGGGTGCCATTCCTGGCACGCGCCGTGAGCTCATAGTTGGTGACTTTTCCTTCGCTCAGCACCTGGTTGATGCCAGCCTCGGCACGGTTCGAGTCGGTGAAGTAGTTCTTGAACGGCGCGCCGATCAGCTCGTCACGGGTACAGCCGGTGAGAGCTTCCATCTGCTTGTTGATGTCGGTGATGATACCACGCGGATCCGTGGTCATCAGCGCATCGATGTTCGATTCCAGCAGGGAGCGGTTGTAGAAATGTTGATCGCGAAGGCGTTGATCGAGCTTCATGCGCTCCTCCTCGATCTGCTTGCGCGCGGTATTGTCGGTTCCAATTAGCAGGTACCCGATGATGGCATCCTGCGCATCGCGCAGCGCCGTCACCGAGACGACTGCCGGGAAGCGGCTCCCGTCTTTCCTGATGTAGGTCAGCTCGTAGATGTCCTCGATACCGCGCGAGGCCTTGAAGACCAATGCTTCAAATCCAGGCGTAATGGTCGTGCTGAGCTCGACGCTGAGTGCCCGCGCGCGCGCTATTACCTCTTGCGGATCCGAGATGTCGGCGGGGGTGATCTTGTTCATCACTTCGGCCGCGGTGTAGCCCAGCATGCGTTCGGCACCGACGTTGAAGATCTGGATGACGCCCTTCGCGTCCGTGGCAATGCTCGAGAAGTTGGCGCTGCTGAAAATGGCGCTTTGCAGAGCTCCGGCCTTGAGCAGCGCTTCTTCCGCCTGTTTCCGGGCAGTGTTGTCAGTGCCGATCAGCAGATAACCGATGATGGTGTCCTGCGCATCGCGCAGCGCCGTCACCGAGACCACTGCCGGGAAGCGGCTCCCGTCTTTCCTGATGTAAGTCAGCTCGTAGATGTCCTCGATTCCGCGGGAGGCTTTGAACACCAGCGCCTCGAATCCTGGCGCGATCTTGGTTCCGAGCTCGATACTCAGCGCCTTGGCCCTGACGATGACTTCCTGCGGATCGGAAATATCCGCCGGCGTGATCTTGTTGACCACGTCAATGGCGGTGTACCCGAGCATGCGCTCGGCGCCGACGTTGAAGATCTGGATGACGCCTTTTGCGTCGGTGGCGATGCTCGAGAAGTTGGCGCTGTTGAAAATCGCGCTCTGGAGAGCGCCCGTTGTGAGGAGCGCGTCAGTATGCCCGACTCCCACGTACGTGCCGGGCGCATCTGGAGTACGGCGATCAAGGAGCAGCTTTTTTCCGTTCGTTATAGGAGCTTTCATCGAGTTACCTTGTCGAAACGCTCTCGCGTTCCGGTGGCTTGGGCTGGCTTTCTGGGGCCGCTTGTGGCCAGACGCCGAGCGGCTGTAGAGCGTGCTGAGAAATGAAACCGCAGTGCTCGCACACGATCATGATGGCGGGGATGGTCGTTCTCTCTGCAGTGCCCCGATCCATTGTTGCCTGGACGTCAATTCGTGAAAACTCACTGACGGTCCATTGGCTGTCGTTGCAGCGCGGGCAGCTTCCCGCACCGCGAGCCTTGAGAGCGGAGACGATTTTGTGCTTGTCGTCCGCTGAGATTCCCTTGTAGTTGTTCATGGTAGTCCTCGACTATTTGGCGACTGAGCCGGATGACGGTTTGGGGATCCGCCAGCGGGAGCAAGCGTGAGTGGCACCGGCTGTGAAGTCGGCTGACTGGAAGTTAGAGGCAGATCGTACGCTCCAGTGACGATCAGCGGCCGATACGCTTCGACGCACCAGGCGACGGCCTGTCGGGAGATCGCGCGGTATGCCTGGGAAGGAAAAGCATGTGGCTGCTGCGCGTCACGCTCAGCCAGGCGCACCATCTCGCGCACCTGAACAACGATTTCAGAAAGTGGGAGTCCGTGCTGCTGCTCTGCTGCCACCTTCGCCCTGACGGAGAGCCGGAGCGTGTTGATGAACGCAAAAAGTCCTTCGTCGTCCCTGGATACGAGATCACCCGGCAAGCCGGAAACGGCACTTGGAGAGTCTTTCATGCGCACCTTGGCGGAGGAAAGGCGTCGCCAGTAGCGCCGGGATGCTGCTCGTAATCGAGGCAGATCGGGAGTGCGGGCTGGTGGGAAACTCCCGCACGTCATCACTTGATTAACTCCTCTAAACTTACCCGTTCTGACGTCGATAAGCGACCCCAAACCGGCATTGTGTCGATTGTGCGCGCCTGCGTGGCTGCAACCTTTCTGTCTGCGTGAGGGCCGTGACGCGCCCGCTATGAGGACGCAGCACAGCCGCGATCGTTTTATCCTTTTGCCTCGCCGCTCCGGCGCCGCTTCCACGAGAACACGAGCCTAGATGCCAGACCTTTCAGAGAACCCGAAGCGAGCTGAGTGGCGCGACGCGGCGATTCGGCCCGCCTCCGCTGCGGAGCCTGTGGAGACGTACGAGAGCGGAGAAGATCGCGTGCGCAACGATTTGACGCGGCGTCCGAAAGGCGTGTGCGAGAAGCTCTCGCGCGAAGACTTCGATGCTCTCATTCTGAGAATGACTCGCGAACAGCTGAGGGGTGAGGGAATCTCCAAAAGCAAGACGCGTCCATGTTGAGGGTTTCTACCCAGCAGTAACACGGCGCCACCGCTTGACTCTCATCGCCAAGAGATGGAAGCGAATGGCCTTTGGGCGAAGCACCGGAAGGAGCTGGAGGCGAAGGTCCGGTCCTAATCCGGGATCGCTACAACTTGAGCGGCACCATAATGTGTGCGTACGGCGTCCCCTTCCACATGACCCACGGAATTCCGCCGGTCGGAACACCCGGAAGCGCAGCGAGCGACGCCGTATTGGGCGTTGTCACCATGATGTGCGGACCAGCCACGACCCAGTCCTTGGCGCTGACGGCGGTCTTGGCGAACGGATCGGTGATGCTCGCGCCACGGTCGCCCTGAAGCATGTATGCGACCCCGACTGCGGCGAGGCGCGGCGGTTTTTTGGTCATCCATGCGCCGGCCCATTTTTGGAATTCAGCATCGAGGCACATCGGGTCCTGACCTACGGCCCCGCGGGTGCCGGAGCGGATGGATAGCAAACCCACCCATTCGTGCCCGCACGCAGTTGTCTGAACTTGCCTCCTTCCGTCGCGGGCCAGTCCATTATTGTCGCGCCCGACGAGACGGAATCCGGCGCGGCACTGATCGCGTTTTGAATCTTTCCTTCGTCGGTGGTGGGCGCCCAGAAGCAGGTGCTGGGGAATTGGTGGCCGCGGAGCTGCTATCGGTCGTGCGTGCCGCATCCTTGGTGCCACACGCGGCAAGACTCACTAGCGATGAGCTCACGGCAACACGCAGAAGCGACGGAAAAAAAATAAGCCTCTTCGCTGGCAGCCGCCAGCGTTGGAGCCAACACGTTGTTAGTCCGAAGGTGGCATGAACGCCCCCACGCAATCGCGTGAGGGCGCGCAGTGGTTATGCTGTCTTCGAAATGCTCGACCTAATGATGGTGCGCACCGACGGCTATCGTGTAAGGTGACCCAGGGGTGCACTTCAGCGCCGCATTCGTGGATGTGAAGACTCCGCGCGGATTGTCTTTCCACAACCACACGTGCAGGTCGTAGTGGCGAAGCGTGGTGGGCATGATCGGCTCGTGGCCATCCATCGGGCCGGCGAGCGTTTGACCGAAAATGTTCGGCACTGAGCCGCCGGCAGCGGCAACAGGAACAAACCATTCTGCGCCGGCCAGCACCAACTTGTCTCCTACGGGCTCATAAATCAGAACCTGGGGCTTGGCGGGGTCGAGCTTGGGGCCAATGTTCGCCGGGTTCAGAAAGTGAACGCCCATTGCTCCTGGCGGGTATTCCACCGAGCCATCGGTTAGACCGTTCGGAAAGTCCATGCAGGCGAGCGTCGAGAAGTATCCGTCCTTGACCGCGACGAATGGGTCGCTGTACTTCGCGAGAGCGGCTCGCGCTGCCTGAAGATCAGGGGACATCGACGCTGGAGAGGCGGCAGATTTCCCCTGTCCGAAGGACGGACTGGGCGAGACGAAAAGCGACGTGGCCAGAGCGAGTAGCAGGCAAAACGGCAAGCAATTGTTCAGCGAGTGAAAGCGCATATGTCTCCTGGGAGGTGGGTTCTCGAGACGACTAGAATGTTGCCGTCTCGAGAATGCGTCAATGCCTTCAGGCCGCCTGCGATTCAGGCCGACTGGCGAGTCAGATGGATACGGGCCCGGCCGGAGGGACTCCCGCGGCTGCGACGGCATGTTCGGGCTTACGCCAGGCCGGCCGCTGATGGACGGGCCGCGCTTGGATCGCGAGCAGCTCCGCATAATACGCTATGATCCTTTTCCGAACGGATTCCTTGGTGTCGCCCGGCGACGCCTCGAAGGGAGCGTAGCGCGTGCTCTCTCCGGTGTCGAGACGGAACCACCACCACGGCGCCATCCCCTGCTGACGGGGGACCTCGACCGAACAGAAAAACGTGCGCCCTTCATCCACGAACTCGAATTCTCTCGTCACTTTTTCCCTTGAACGTATGATTCAATCTACTTCATGTTACCGGGAGCGACGCGGCCAAATCGCTCGGACCATTGCATCGGGGCCGGATCCGGGACGAGAGTAAGCCACCGCGAAAAGGGCGATTCGTCGCTTTCGCTCAGGAGGACAGCGGTTCCCGCTCCGCCGACGCGCCGCGCGCTGGTGCTGCAGCGATCACCGCCATGTGGCGTCAATCGCCGAAGGCACCTCACTCACCGTCTCCACTACCGGGTCGCTGGTCTCCAGAAGCATGGTTTCCAGATCGAGCTCGCGCTGGATACGGCGCATGACATCGTCCGCGATCACGCTTCGGTCGCGAAGATCGAGGTAACTCCATAGCCTTTCAATTGCTTCGATCAGCATCAACCGGAGGGAACCGCAATGGCAGAGAAAGCAGTGGACATGGTCCCGCGCAGACTTCTCGGAAGCACGGGGGAACACGTATCAGCGATTGGACTCGGAGGCTGGCATCTCGGGCTGCCGCACGTAGACGAGCAGCTCGGTTTTCGAATCGTTCGTAGCGCGATCGATCGCGGAATCACGTTCATGGACAACTCGTGGGATTACAACGAGGGGGCTAGCGAGATCCGAATGGGGCGAGCGCTTCGCGATGGATACCGTGACAGGGCGTTCCTGATGACCAAGATCGACGGCCGCTCCAAACGAGAGGCGAGGCGACAACTCGACGAGTCGCTACGGCGTCTGCAAACGGATCGGATCGACCTGGTCCAGCATCACGAGGTCATCCGCTTCGACGATCCACATAGAATCTTCGATCCGGAAGGGGCGAACGCCGCGTTGCTCGAGGCGCGCAAAGCAGGCAAGGTTCGATTCATCGGCTTCACCGGGCACAAGGATCCACGAATACACCTGCACGCGCTCGAGGTCGCGAAGGAAAACGGATTCTCCTTCGATACGGTTCAAATGCCGCTCAACGTCATGGATGCCCACTATCGCAGCTTCGAGAAGCTCGTACTCCCCGTGCTGGTAAAGCAGAACATCGGCGTCCTCGGCATGAAGAGCATGGGCAACGGGATCATCCTGAAGTCGGGCACAGTGACGGCGATAGAGTGCCTGCACTACGCGCTGAGTCTGCCGACGTCCGTGGTCATCACGGGGTGCGACACCATAGAAATACTCGAGCAGGCCGTGGAAGCCGCGCGCACGTTCCACCCGTTGAGCGTGCCGCAGAGGGAGGCGCTTCTCTCCAGGACGAGGGCGGCCGCCGCGCGCGGGGAGTTCGAACCATTCAAGACGAGCTCGATCTTCGATTCGACCGCCACCCACCCGGAATGGCTTGGCGAAGAGCCCCAGCGTCTTCGGGAGATGATGTCTACTTAGAACGGACGGTGAAAATCCGTCGCTGGACCGGAAGCTCAACTGTCGAATGGATACAATTTCCTGTCGCCTTTTGCATTCGGTATTGCAAAATGCAATAGTTTCTGCCACCTCCAAAATACCGCCAATTGCTAACTCCTTCTCCCACAATAGGTTGGCGCCGAGCCCGAAACCTGCTTTCCAGAGGTTGCCTCGGATAGGGTCTTACGTCTTACTGGGTAGAGAGGTGCGTTTTCACAAGTCCAGTCCAACCGCAACAGGAGACAAGTATGAGCAACAAAAAGGGTTTTACTCTTATCGAGCTTTTGATCGTGGTCGTCATCATCGGCATTCTTGCCGCGATTGCGATTCCTAAATTTGCGAACACAAAGGACAAGGCGTATGTCGCAGCTATGAAGTCTGACCTTCGTAACCTCGCGACGTATGAAGAGCAGTATGCCGCCGACAACAACGGCGCGTACTTCTCGGGTAACGGTTCAACGCAGGGCTTTACGCCTTCGCAGAACGTCACCGTGAACG
>JALYZH010000134.1 GCA_030948945.1 Gemmatimonadota bacterium
AGTCGGGGCGCCCGGATTTGAACCGGGGACCTCCTGCTCCCAAAGCAGGCGCGATACCGGGCTACGCTACGCCCCGAGGTCTGCGCAAGTTACTATATCCTGCCTTCGGCGCGCAACGCAGTTAACAGCGCGCGAAATGCGCGGCTGCGATGACTGTTGCGGGCGGTGTTCTCGATGCTGGATTCGGCAAACGTCCCACCGATATCCGGCGCCTCGAAATACGGATCGTAGCCAAAACCGCCGGTGCCGCGAGGCCTTTCGAGAACACGACCTTCAACCTCGCCGCGACGCATTTGCTCGCCCGACGCATCCGCGAACGCTGCTACGCAGACATACTTCGCGCTGTCGGTGAAGGTCTTTCCGCCGTTCCGGCGAGCCGCCGCCATTCGCGCAACCAGCTTCGTGTTGTTCGCCAGATCCAATGCGCCACGATCGAGATCTTCGCGCCCAGACCAGCGCTTGCTGTAGACACCGGGCTCTCCGCCCAAAGCGTCGACGCACATCCCTGAATCGTCGCCGAAGGTTGGCATCCCGCCGGACATCCCAAAGAAGTAGCGTGCTTTTGCTAGCGCGTTCTCCTCGAAAGTCTCGTAGCGCTCCAGGTGATCCTCCGCCTCAGTCTCGGGGAGCCCAATGCTCGACACATCGGTGACGCTCAATCCAAACCCGGCGAAGATTTCGTGCAGCTCGCGCAGCTTTCCCGCGCTACGCGTTGCGAGAAGAAAAACCCGACTGCTCACTCCGATAGCGCTTTCGTCTGTGCGCTGTCGAGAGCGCGAATTCCCGAGATCGCGAGCTCGAGCAGCTGATCGAGCTGCGCTCGATCGAAGGTTCCGTGCTCGCCAGTCCCCTGCACCTCCACGAACTTTCCTTCGCTGCTCATGACGACGTTCATGTCCACCTCGGCTCTCACGTCCTCCTGGTAGTCGAGATCGAGACGCGGCTCGCCGTCAATGACGCCAACACTGACCGCCGCGACGCGACGTTTCACCGGCGTGCGCGCGAGCTTGCCGTTGGCCACCATCCAGTCGAATGCATCGACGATCGCTACGCAGGCCCCGGTTATTGCCGCGGTGCGTGTCCCGCCATCCGCCACAAGGACGTCACAATCGAGCTTGACCGTGAACTCGCCAAACTTGAAATCGTCGAGCATCGCGCGCACGCTGCGGCCGATCAGCCGCTGAATCTCCTGCGTGCGTCCGCCGAGTTGCGCGCGCTCCCTCGATGTGCGGGTTCGCGTGGCTCGTGGGAGCATCGCGTACTCCGCGGTCAGCCACCCTTCCCCGCTCCCGCGGCGCCAGGCAGGAACTCCTTCTTCCACCGAAGCCGTGCACAGCACGCGCGTCGCGCCAAACTCGATAAGGCACGACCCTTCCGCGTATGGGGCAACCCCGCGCTCGAATGTGATTGCTCGGAGCTCAGAAGGGCTCCGGCCCTTACGTACTGGACTGCTTTCTTTCACCGAGCTTTCCTATGATGGCGGTCGTCGACTGACCTGGTGTGAGAGGTACCACAACGACCTCGCCGCCCCGACTCCTTACTTCGGACGCGCCGACGATCGTTTCTTCAGTGTAGTCTCCGCCCTTCACGATGACGTCCGGCTCCAGCAGCTTCACCAGCTCGAGCGGGGTGTCCTGGTCGAACACGACGACCAGGTCGACGACTTCGATTGCGGCGAGGACGTAGGCTCGCTCACTTTCGCTTCGAATGGGTCGGTTCGGACCCTTGAGTCGCCGCACGGACGCGTCGCTATTGATGCCGACAATGAGCGCATCGCCGCTTTGTCCGGCGGCAAAGAGGAGATCAATGTGGCCGGGATGCAGGAGGTCGAAGACGCCGTTCGTGAACGCGACTCGATCCTTTCTACCGGCTCTCCACCGCTTCGCTTCCGCCCATGTTGCAACCTTCGTCGCGGGGATGCGAGTCTTCAGAGTCTACTCACTGCAGTGAACTCTTGACCATCGGGTGGAGATGGAGGACGTACACTTTCTTGAGCGGGAGCCTGATGAATTCGTCATAGTCGCTGGAGATGGTGATCACCTTGGGTCCGCGCTGAATGGTGATCAGCTCCGCCCCGATCGGAAGCTCGAGCGAATCTGCCAGCGCAGACAGATGCTGGTTGATCTGTTCATCCGTGCGGGTGGTCGCGAACCGGGCTTCCTGCCCCATCGCGTCCTTGAACTGATAGGCGCGAAAGTAGGCCTCCCCGAAGTCGATCGCGAAATAAAACGCGAGCGCCAGAATGAGGAGCGGAAGCAAACAGCCGAGCGAGCTCGCTCCCCGGGGCGCTACCACTGCGACTGCGCTCCGTCGATGACGTTGTTCACGACCTGATCTATCGCCTGCTTTCTTCCCGCGGGTTCACCCCGCTCCTCGTACTGGCCTTCCGCGATCAGCCCCTTCCGCTGCCAGAGAGTTTTGCCCGTCACCTGATCGATCATCTCGATGTCGACGACGAGCTGCAACATCCGACGTGCCGTCGTGGCCTGTTTGTTGTTCGCGCTGTAGCCAATCGGAATATCGATCTCATAACGCTGTATCGTGCCGCGAACGATTGCATTGGCTTTTGCTTCAGAGGCGTCGCGAAGCCCAAGCCGGTCGTGAAGTCGGCTCCGCAGCGCGTCGGTCAGCTCGCGCGGCAGCTCTGGTGTCGCAGTCTGGTTCTCGAAAGGAACGATGGCGACAGTCCTGATGTGAGAGGGCAAACCACCACCCGTAAACCCGTACGGGATGCACGCGGTCAGCAACAGCCCGAGAAGACTATAAGCTCCAAATCGACGCATCGAAAGATCCAGGTTGCTCGCGGACGATGGAAAGACGCAGTGTTCGCCTGGCCCCGGGTACCTGGAACGTCAGCGTTCCATTGGGGTCACGGGTCAGGCTCTCCGTGATTTTGCCGTCGTTGATGTGTTGGAGCTCCACCAGCGTGTCTCCCTTGATCGCGACCCTCCATTGCGAGGGACGCCCGATGTCGGCGCGCGTGATCGCGCCATCGATTCGCACGACTGTATCCGGGAGCGGTGGAATCGCGAGTCGGCCGAGCGCTGCCCACATGAGCGGGGTCGGCGGTATGTAGCGCCGCGCAAGATCGGCGTGTGGCGCGCGCAGGCTGTCACCGATCAGTATTGCTCCGCCCGCACCAAGCCCGCCGCCGAGAAAGAAATCGAGTCGCGCACTGTCGGGAGCGGCGGTACGAATAGATCCGTCGCCGCGCGCTGCGATGTCTCCCTCCTGATAATCCCACTTGAACACGATGTGTTGATGTCCCCCCCGCATCGAGAGCGATGGCAGCGATCGATCGGGCGCAAGCACGCCCTTGAGCGGGGCCGCGGCGGGGGCACAAGCCGCAAGAAACAGCAGGAGAACCGCATAATGCTTCATCGTGCTTCCACCTTCGTTATCAGGTCGCCCTGAACGATTTTATCCAGCACATCGAGCCCTTGAATAACCCGACCGAACACGGTGTAATGCCCATCGAGGTGCGGCTGCGGAGAATGAGTGATGAAGTACTGACTTCCACCGGTGTCGGGACCGGAGAGAGCCATTCCCACCGCCCCGCGCTCATAGCGCCGAGGATTCATCTCGTCTCGGATCGAGTACCCTGGTCCGCCATTTCCGTCGTCACGCGGATCTCCGTCCTGTGCATCAAAGTTTGGAACGACGCGGTGAAATCGCGTATTGCGATAGTAACCGGATCGCGCGAGCGAAAGGAAATTCGAGACAGTGATTGGAGCATCGGTCGCGAAGAGCTCGAGCTTGATTGGCCCGCGAACGGTGTAGATCGTCGCGTTCACGGTCTTGCCGCTGTAAGCCGGCATCACGATCGTCCTCACTACTCCCTCGTACCATCCGATCGGTTTCGGAGCAGCCGGCATCGCGGCCCACTTTGACCAGACTGGAATTGCTTTTCCCGCCGCCCGCTCCAGCGGGTCGGCAGGTGCGGGAGTCTGCGCAAGATGCTGGAGCCAGGTCGTGTTGAGTGACGCGCTGTCTTTTTTCCAGAGCGCTCCCACGTACTGAATAGCAGCGAGTCTTGCGTCGTTGGCGGAATCGCGCACGGCCAGATTGTAGCTCGCAAGAACCGCGGGCAGATCGGCTGGGGAAGGTCTATCCGCGAGCGTGCCGATCACCGTGGCTCTGACGTAGAAATCGGGATCACTAAGACCCTTCATCAGCAATGCGTGAACGGTATCCTCGAGCGGCATTCCAGCGGTCGGGGCGATTGCGGCATAGGCGGCCTCGCGAACTCGCGGATCGTGGTCAAGTATGAGCGGCCTCGAGCGCGCAAAGGCGAAAGCGCGATCGAGCGTGTCCCCGGTGGCAGACGCGACCGCGGCCCTGAGTCGCCAGTCAGGACTCGAGCCCCACGAAATCAGCTCTGGTGGTCTGAGCCCTGCTCGCGCGGCAGAGGCAAGGAGCGCCGATCGATAGACGACCGATGTATCCGCTGCCCATAGCGAAGCGAGATCGGTCGCGTCTTTTGTCAGCACGGTTCCAAAACTCTGAGCCGCCGCAATTCTCACATTAGGATCGACGTCGCGAGTTGCGTAGACGAGCGCCGGCTTCGCCGCTGGGCCGTACGTTGCAAGAGAGCGCACCGCATTTATGCGGACGTGCGAATCCACGTCGCCGACGAGGCGCGCGAGGACTGCGAACGCCTTCACGCCAAGTGAATCGCCGGCGGCAGACTGTGCCAAGCCGCGCGCGATTTCAGTGCGCGCAAGTCCGGCGCCAGTCGACGCATCGGCATACGGTGCCGGCGCTCCCGCCGCGCGATCGAGGCCTCGTCCTTTCGCGCTGACAAGCGGTGAAGCGTCGAGATCGATGAGATCGCGCACGCCCGCCGGCGCCCGCATGCGAGCAATCGCATACGCTGCCGCCCAAACCACCGATGGGTGATTCTCGCGCAGATACGGCCTCAGGTCGGCGATCGGCACTGGTCGCAACTTCGCCGCGGCCAGCAAAAGCTGGATAGCCGTGTCGGTGTCACGCCGAGTCCTCAGCCCCGCAAGAATTGCTGCGCGAGCGGGGGCCCCAATTTCACCAAGCGCCCAGGCCGCCTCGCGCGCCACTTCATGGTTCGCGGCGAGCGCTGCGCTCAAAGCGGAAATGGAGGCAGTGTCGCGCAGTAGTCCCAACGCGTACGCGGCATTCGCACCAACGGTCAGGTCACGGTCGCCAAGCAAGCCGCGCAGTCGTGCCGATCCGCCCTTTCCGTGCTCCGGTCCGATCTGACCGATCGCGATGGTCGCAGCGGCGCGGAGGGGACGCCATTTGCTCGAGAGTGCGCGTTCGACGAGCGGCATGTCGAGCTGTCGCGAATCCGTCATGGAAAGAAGTCGAGCGTAGAGATTCACCTCCTGCTGCCTTACGGCTGGCGGAAGTGTTTGCGCACTCGCCTGCACGGCGAGCACAAGAATCCCAACGCTTAGCATTACCAGGCTACGAAACCGCATTCTGCAGCACCTTGCGGAGTGACTCCGGCAACGTCGTGAGGCGGGAATCCCGCGCGAGCGAAGCGAGCTTGGTCGACGCCGTCACAAACCGCTCTCCCGTTTCTGCATTCGTAATCACGTAGTCGAAGGTAAGTGTCCGCGATCTCACATCGCTGATGGTCGTGGTGACGCGAATCAGATTGTCGTAGCGCGCGGCAGAATGGAACCGGAGACTCGCCTCAACCACCGCGAGGATGACGTTCTGCCGCTCCAGCGCGGCGTACGGAGTGCCTAAAGCGCGAATGAACTCAGTCCGTCCGATCTCGCATCAGATCAGATAGTTCGAGTGATACACCACCTGCATCTGATCGGTCTCGGCGTACCGTACCCGGAACTCTACGGTGTGAGCCGCACCACGATTGGATTCGGAGGTCATCGGCGAAGGAAATCCGAAAATGCCCACGCGGGACTGCTTTGTAAAGGTTCCGCCGGACGCTAACTTGTGACGTGCTCAACGCTCCCTGCTACATCGTATCGGATGCGCACCTCGGAGTCGCCAGCCCGCAGATCGAGCGGTCATTCGTCTCCTTCCTCCGCGGCCTCGCGGGTGAGGCGGGATCGCTCATCATCAACGGCGACCTGTTCGACTTCTGGTTCGAGTGGAAGACCGTCATTCCGCGCAGAAGCTTCCGCGCGCTTGCCGCGCTTGCCGACCTCAAGGACTCCGGTGTCGAGATCCTTTGGGTCGCCGGCAACCATGATTGCTGGGGTGGCGAGATACTCCGCGACGATGTTGGCGTATCCTACATCGTAGGTCCATGGA
>JALYZH010000267.1 GCA_030948945.1 Gemmatimonadota bacterium
GCCGCTCGCCGCCAGTCACCAGCGTTGCTCCTTCGGAGACCCCGATATCGACGTAGGTCTCGACCTTTCTGAGCGCGTCCTCGTTTATGAGCGGACCCACATCGGTGCCCTTCTTTCTTCCATCGCCGAGCTTGAGAGACTTCGCCCGGTCTTCGAGCATGCCCAGGAACTTGTCGTGAACTTTCTTCTGTATGATAAGACGACTGGTAGCGGTGCAACGTTGCCCGGTAGTGCCGAAGGCGCCCCATAGCGCGCCTTCGAGGGCCAGATCAAGGTCGGCATCGTCCATTACGATCTGAGCGTTCTTGCCGCCCATCTCCAGTGAGAGCCGCTTGTGGAGGCGTCCGCAGGTCTCACCGACAATGCGTCCCGTCTCGGTGGACCCAGTGAAGGAAATGAGCGGAATTCCCGGGTGTTCGACTATCGCGGCGCCCACCTGCTCGCCTCGGCCGTGTACGAGCTGGATCACGTCGGGAGCAAGTCCCGCCTCGAGAAGGATCTCGACGAGAAGCGTTCCGGTGTGAGGAACGTCTTCGGCCGGTTTGAAGATCACGGAATTACCGCAGACCAGCGCGGGAAACATCTTCCACGTCGGGATGGCCATGGGAAAATTGAACGGACAGATGAGTCCGGCGATTCCGATCGGGCGCCGGTAGCTCATCGCCCATTTATTGCGCAACTCACTAGGGACTGTCTTGCCGAAGAGCCTGCGCCCCTCGCTGGACGCGTAGTAAGCGGTATCGATTCCTTCCTGCACGTCGCCGCGCGTCTCGGTCAGCGGCTTCCCCATCTCGCGAGTCATCGCGTCGGCGATCTCTTCCTTGCGCTTGGTCATGATGTCGCCGACGACCCGGAGGATGTCGCCACGCGCCGGCGCCGGCGTGCGACGCCACCTCGCGAACCCGCGGGCAGCGCTCTCGACCGCACGATCGACATCCCGTCTGTCGGAGAGCGGGAACCTGCCGATTACGTCACCGCGATCAGCCGGATTCCGATCCTCGAAATATTCGCCGGACTCAGGGCCGACCCATTTTCCGGCAATGAAGTTGTTGAACTTTTTCATTTCAATCAGATCGTTGTTTGTAATACGTACGAGCTATCAGCTATGCTCCCGCGAAAGCGAATAGCGCTCGATCTTCTTGTAAAGGTTCGACCTCGGCATCTCGACGGCTCGCGCTGTCTCGGACACGTTCCAGTCGAACTCGCGGAGCTTGTTGAGCAAAAACGCCCGCTCGGCCGCATCCTTGAACTCTTCGAACGTCCGGCACTGCGTAAGCGTGGCGAGACCCGCGTCGTCCAGCGCACGCTGGCCGGCCAGGCGGTCGATGTCGCGCCCCGATATCTGGCTGTCTGGCGCCAGGATGAGCAGCCGTTCAACGGTGTTGCGGAGCTCGCGGACGTTTCCCGGCCAATCGAGCGCGCTCAATCTCTCGAGCGCGTCCTGGGTGAATGTGCGGGGTGGAATGCCCTCGCGCGCCGAAAGCGTTGCCGCGAAATATTGCGCAAGGGTTGGAATGTCTTCCCTCCGCTCTCGAATCGGCGGAACATGAATCGGCACGACGTTCAAGCGGTAGTATAGGTCTTCGCGGAACTTTCCCGCCGCGATCTCGTTCTCCAGCGTTTTGTTCGTCGCCGCAATCACCCGAACCTCCACCGAGATCGGCTTTGCTCCGCCAATCCGAGTGATCACGTTGTCCTGGAGCACGCGCAGCACCTTTGCCTGGGCTGCAAGACTCATGTCCCCAATCTCGTCGAGGAAAAGCGTCCCCTTGTTGGCCTGCTCGAATTTTCCGGCGCGGTCGGAGATGGCGCCCGTGAACGAGCCCTTCATGTGCCCGAAAAGCTCGCTCTCGATAAGCTCCCCCGGTATGGCGGCACAGTTGACCTCGACGAACGGCTTGCTCGCGCGCGGGGACATCCGGTGGAGTGCACGGGCGACGAGCTCCTTCCCTGTCCCGTTTTCGCCCGTGATCAACACCCGCGCTGGGGTCGCGGCAATTTTCTCGATCTTTTCCATCAGCGCCCGCATCACTGGCGTCTTGCCGACGATCTCGAACGGAGCATCGATCGAATCGCGCAGTCTCGCGTTTTCTTCCTGCAAATCCAGGTGCGAGAGCGCATTCCTCAACATCACCAGGATGCGGTCCGTGTCGAGCGGTTTCTCGAGAATCTCGTACGCGCCGAGCTGTGTCGCCTCGACCGCCGTCCGGATGGTGGCGTGGCCGCTGATCATCACCACCGTTGCCGACGGGTCCAGCTCTCGGATTTTCTTGAGGGCTTCCATGCCGTCCATTCCGGCCATCTTCACATCGAGGAAAACGAGCTGCGGCCGCCACTTCTGATATTCGGCTATGCCGTCGGTCGCGTTCGCAACGGTATGTACCTCATACCCCTCGTACTCGAGTAGCTGACCGAGCGCGGCACGAATTCCCTGCTCATCATCGATGACGAGAACTCTTCGACTCACTGTACACTCTTATAAAGCGTGATCTTGCCGTTCGCGATGCGCACATCCGAAATGTAAGACGGCATCACCATCGGCAGGCCGTCCGGGGAAATGCCTTCCACTTTCTTCCCCTTCTTCATCTGGGTGATGAGCCGCGGAATGAGACTCTGTGGCATCTGGAGGCGCCCGAGCTTCACTTCCTGCACGCGAAACTCTGCCAGTCCCGGCTTGAACGTGTGGATCGTGCCACCGAGGAGGACGCTGTCCCTTGATCCGAGGAGCATACCGAGAGCTCCGAGCTGGCCGGCGCCCCCGAAGTCCTTGAGGTCGACCTCCGAACGCACGTAGAGCCGATCCCCCGATATTGAAGCTTGGGCGTTTCGGGCGGAAGGCGGGAGTTGTTTCGCGACGACGAGGAAAATGTACGACGCGGCCTCTCCCGGAGTCAGATTCGCGAACACCGGGCCCGAGCGGCGCTGGAGCGCTTCTACCGCGATGCGACCCCGTTCCGCGTCAGCGGTGTTGATAGGCTCCCACCCAGTGTTCGCGCTACCGGTGGCCGCTGTCGCGGCCGGAGGCGGCGCAGAGGTGGTGGAGGCAGCAGGATGTTCGACACGGGCATACCAGTACCAGAGTGCGACCAGGGCGATGATGAGAACGAGGCAACCTGCCCGCCGAAAGCAACCTTTCATGTGATGATGGTCGAGGGTTGGAAAGGATGCAGAATACCCTCGCACGACCTGTGCACGCTAGCCGGGGCCGCCGCCTAATTGCCGAGTGGAGAAGCCGCCTTAACCATTGGACGATATCTGAGAGCCTCACCGATGTGAGGCGGCGCGATCTCGGCCGCGCCTTCGAGATCGGCAATCGTCCGCGCGACTTTGAGCACCCGGTGGTATCCGCGCGCCGAGAGAGACAGACGCTCGGCCGCGGCCTGGAGAAGAGCTCGGGCGCCTGAATGCACTGGTGTGTGCGAGTCGAGCCATCGACCGCTCGCGTACGCGTTACAAGAGATGCCGCGCGCCTTGGCGAATCGCTTCCGCTGACTCGCCCGCGCACGCTCAACCCGTTTTCGAACAATTGCGGATGAATCACCGGTGCTGGCCCCGCTCAATTGACGCAACGCAACCGCACCGACGATTACGTGCATGTCGATGCGATCGGCCAGCGGGCCGGAGATCCTCGCGGCATATCGGTCGACTTCGTTCGGCGCGCAATTGCAACCGCCCGACGGGTCTCCGGCTTTTCCACACGGGCAGGGGTTGGACGCTCCGATGAGCGTGAAACGCGCGGGGTACGTCACCGCCCGGGCAGCCCGCGCAATCACCACCTTCGCGTCTTCCATTGGCTGTCTCAGACCGTCGAGCACGTGGCGCGGGAACTCAAGCATCTCGTCTAGAAAAAGAACGCCGTGATGGGCGAGACTCACCTCGCCCGGTCGCGGTGTCGGACCGCCGCCGATCAGGCCTGCGCTCGAGATTGTATGATGGGGCGCGCGAAAGGGCCGAACGCCTTTGCTCACACTGGTATGGTCGAGGACACCGGCGACGGAATGTATCGCGATGACTTCGAGCGCCTCGTCCTCGCTGAGTGCGGGCAGAATGCTCGGCATCCGCCGCGCGAGCATTGTCTTTCCAGCACCCGGCGGGCCCACCAGCATGACGTTGTGCGCGCCCGCCGCGGCGACTTCCAATGCCCGTTTCGCTCCCTCCTGTCCAATGACATCGGTGAAGTCGGTCGGGTCGATGTCCGTTGCGACAGCTGAAGTCTCACCGCGTGTAATAGTGAGCTTGCCATCGCGCAGCTCCTGCACTAGGTCGCGCAAGCCGTGTGGCGCCGACAGGGAGAGTGCGCTGACGCGCGACGCCTCCGCGACATTCGGCGGTGGAAGCACCAGCATAGAAAGTCCAGCCCGTAAAGTATGCCGCGCTACCGAGAGCGCTCCCCGCATCGTCCGCAGCGCGCCATCGAGGCCGAGCTCACCTACGAACAATCGCGCATCCAGAGCCTGAGCTTCGAGCTGTCCGGTCGCTACAAGGACGCCGAGGGCGATCGGCAGATCAAATGCGCTTCCATCTTTTCGGATGTCCGCGGGGGCAAGATTTATTGTAATTCGACGGGGCGGAACGTCGAATCCCGAATTCAACAGCGCCGCGCCCACGCGCTCCCGGCTTTCCTTGACTGCTCCCGCGGCCAGCCCGACGATGGTCCACTGGGGCAGGCCAGGCGCCGCGTCGACTTCCACGATTACATCGTATGCGTCGATGCCGACCAGCGCGGCTGAGCGAACGGCGGCTAGCATCCATCATGATAAATGCCACGCCGCCGTCACAAGGAACCGTTACTAATCGCGCAGCATCAAGGCTGCGCGCCCACTCTACCAGATCTGCGGAACGCTCGATACAGGTCTGACCATTGGATCGCCAGGCTTACAATTGAACGCTTTGGCAAACGTCGGCATGTTCGAGACGGGACCGTTGGTCCGCCACACAGCCGGAGCGTGTGGATCGACCGTCACTCTGGTTTTGAGCTGCTCGGGTCGCGTGTGCTCACGCCACGACTGGGCGTAGGCAATGAAGAAACGCTGCTCCGGCGAATACCCGTTGATGGTGGTCCGCTGAGCGCTGCGAGCCAGCGCTCGCTGCAGCGCATCGTACGCCGTCACCAGCCCGCCATAATCCGCGATGTTCTCACCGAGGGTCAGCTTTCCGTCCACGTGAAACGTGTCCACCTGGATGTATCGGGAGAATTGATCCACTACGCGCTGCGCCTGTTCGTTGAAGCGCACGGAGTCTCCCGCGGCCCACCAGTCGCGCAGATTCCCCTCCGCATCGTAGTGCCGCCCCTCGTCGTCGAAACCGTGAGTGAGCTCATGCCCCGCCCAGCTTCCGCCAAGTGACCCATAATTGGCGGCCATGTCACCGGATGCGTCGAAGGTCTGCGGCAACAGCGCCCCCGCAGGAAAAACCATTTCATTTACAGATGGATCGTAGTACGCGTTCACGGTGGGCACCGTCATATTCCACTCGGTCTTGTCCACCGGCTTTCCCGGACGGTTGATCGTGCGCCGCCACTCGAACGCGTTGGCGCGGAACACGTTCGGCGCAAACGCACCGTTGGTCACTTGCAAATTGGTGTAATCGCGCCAGACATCCGGATACCCTACTTTCTCGTTCATGCGCGCAAGCTTGCCCAGCGCATACCGACGGGTCGAGTCGGACATCCAGGTGAGGCCGGTCAGCCGGTTCTGGAACGATGCGCGAATGTCGTCGATAACCTGCTTCGCGTCGGCCTTCGCTTTCGGCGAAAAAGTTTTCTCCACGTACGCCAGTCCCAGCGCTTCCCCTAGCTGTGAATCTGTCTCCCGGAGGCATCTCTTCCACCTCGGCAACATCTCTTTCGCGCCGCTGTAAAGCGACCGGTACGCGAAATCCTCCTTTGCGAAGTCCCAGCTGACCCAGGGCGAAGCCGCGCTCAGCAAATGATAGCGCAAATACGCTTGCCAATCTGGTAGCGGCGTCGAGCTCACAAGCTCACCGGCGCGCCGGAGGAAATTTGGCTGCGCCACGTTCACGTAGCTGATGGGCGAAGTCAACCCTGCCGCGCGGAAGTATAGAGGCCAGGTGATTGGTCCGGACATCTGCTGCAGATCGGCGAGTGATGTCTTGTGGTAAGTGGCATTGGGATCGCGTCGCTCGACTCGGGTCATCGAAGCCTTGGCGAGCTCCCTCTCGAGAGCCATCACGCGCCGTGCGTCAGCAGCCGCGACAGCCGACGGTTCGCCGGCCAGCGTAAGCGTCCTCTCGACGTGCGTGAGATACTTCTGCCTTAGTGAATCGGAGGCGGGGTCGGTCTTGGTGTAATAATCGCGGTCAGGCATGCCGAGTCCGCCCTGTGTTATCCACACCATGTAATGCGCAGCATCCTTTGGGTCTGCATTGGGAAAGAAATTGAACAGCGCGTTCGTCCCATTTCTCTGCAGAGTTGCGATCTGGCGAATGAGCTGGGGCCGGCTGTTGATGGCGTTGATCGCGGCGAGATCCGCCTTTAGCGGAGACACGCCTTCACGTTCGGCGCGTGTCGAATCCATGCAGCTCGCGTAGTACCGACCAAGTTTGGCCACGGTGCTGTTGGCGGGTCTTGTGCGCTGCGCTCCGATCGCATCTTCCAATACGGACCGAACAACCAGCTCGTTCGCGTCCGTCATCTCCTTGCTCACGCCCGAGGTCGAGAACGCGGCGGGGATTGTGTCGTGCCTGATCCACTCTCCGTTGGCGAACGCGAAAAAATCCTGACACGCGTTGACCGTCGTGTCGATGTACGACGGGTCAAAAACCTTGAGCCGCGCGGGCATCGGAACAGCGGATGAAGAAGACCTAACCTGCGCCTGGCTGATGGGCGCACATATCGCCAGCGCGACGAGTGAGAAAATCAGTGGACGGTTGTTTGACATTGGAGATTTGGGCAAGTGGGGAGTGACGCGCACAGCCAAAATGTTATCAGTAATTAGACACCACCGCGCGATCCAGGGGCGGAGCTGTTTGAAGATGCAGAAAGGCGGGGGCCCTTTCGGGACCCCCGCCTTTTAGTCTCTGACCGATCCCCTTTCGAGGACCGGTCAGAAAAGGTGCTTACTCCTGCGGCGGTACGACGATTCTGTCGCTGCCGATCGTCACGATACGGAAGTCATCGCGACGGTTCTGCTGCCAGCAGGCTTCGTTGTGCTCGGTGCAAACCGGGCGCTCCTCGCCATAGCTCACGAGGTCGAAGCGATCTGCTGCAATGCCGTGATCAACGAGGTACCGCTTGGCGGAAGCCGCACGGCGCTGGCCAAGGGCCAGGTTGTACTCGTCGGAGCCACGCTCGTCAGCGTTACCCTCGATACGTATCCGCATGCTCGGGTTAGACTGCAGCCACGGAACCTTGCGATCGAGTGTAGCAGCCGCATCTGATCTGATCGTCGACTTGTCGAAGTCGAAGTAGATCGGAGCGGTGATAGCTGTGGTGTCAACCATCGCTACCGGTGGAGCAACGCAAGCCGGATCCGGCGCCAGGATGTTCGGGTTGTACTGGCAGGTCGGCGGCGGTGGCGGCGGTGGGGGCGGCAGCGGTGGCGCAACGCAGTTCGGACTCGAAGCTGGAATGCTCTCGAGACCGGCGTACGTGCACATAACCTCCGGACGCGCACCACCAAACAGGAAGCTCAGACCCCCACGAGCGTGGAAGTTGAGGTTCGCGCTTGGCTTGTGGTTCGGCATGTAGTCGACCACACCATCGACACGAAGAGCAGTGCGATTGGCAATTCCAAGACGAATGCCCGCGAGTCCGCTCACACCGA
>JALYZH010000270.1 GCA_030948945.1 Gemmatimonadota bacterium
AGGTAGTGCAGGCCGGGGTTGTTGACGAGCAGAGGAAAATCGGAGCGAACCTTCAAATCGGGGGGGGATTCCGAATCGCGAAGAACCTTCGAATCCGGGGGGAACTCAGAATCGCGAAGAACCTTCGAATCCGGGGGAAACTCAGAATCGCGGCGTAGCTTCATGGCACCCGCACCGTAGACTTCTCGTACCGGCCGTCGATCCGCTGACAGCGCGGACCAACCAGGATCGTTTCTCCATCGAGCCGGACGTGGAACACCGGCAGCGGACTAGTCGCCGGAACCTGTCTCACCTCTCCGGTCCTGCAATCGTACCTGGCACCGTGCCACGCGCACTGCAGCGACCCATCCTCGAGCAGGTCGCCCTGCGACATCGAAAAATGCTGGTGGGTACAGATATCGCTCAAAGCGGAGATCTCGCCCTTATGCCGAATCAGGCAAATCGTGTCTCCGGTCGCTCGTACGCGTTGCAATACCGTCCCTTCGGCAAGCTCTGCCACCGACGCGACGGCCTCGAACACCGAATTTTCGTCTGCTCTTATGGATGGAACCCCGCTCGCTGCGCACATCTTTCAGTCACGTAAGTGCTGACGACACAAGAACATAAGTCTTGTCCGAGTCAGCTTGACTATCCCGACAGTATTACTTTAGATTGAATCTACGAGGGAAGTATAGAAACGCCAAGGAGTTGGAATGGGGACGGGAATCGAGGCGCTGGTCAACCGCGAGTACGCATACGGTTTCGTTACGGACGTGGAGACGGACAGCGTCCCGGCCGGGCTCAACGAAGACATAATCCGCATCATCTCGGCGAAGAAGAATGAGCCCGAGTTCATGCTGGGATGGCGGCTGAAGGGGTATCGCCGCTGGCTCACCATGAAGGAGCCGCATTGGGGCGACGTCAAATACCCCGCTATCGATTACAACTCGCTGATCTACTACTCGGCCCCGAAGAGCGTCAAGCCGCTTCAGAGCCTGGACGAAGTCGACCCCGAGCTGCTTCGCACCTACGAAAAACTCGGCATCTCGCTGACCGAGCAGAAATTCCTCGCCGGCGTTGCCGTCGACGCGATCTTCGACAGCGTCTCGGTCGGAACTACGATGAGAGAGGAGCTCGGAAAGCTCGGCATCATCTTCTGCTCGTTCGGCGAAGCGGTTCAGAACCATCCCGAGCTGGTCGAGAAGTACCTGGGCACCGTCGTCCCCCACAGCGACAATTTCTTCGCGGCGCTGAACGCCGCGGTCTTCAGCGATGGATCGTTCGCGTACGTGCCCAAGGGTGTGAAGTGCCCGATGGAGCTCTCCACTTACTTCCGCATCAACAGCGCGAACACCGGACAGTTCGAGCGGACCCTGATCATCGCCGATGAAGGCGCCTCCGTCAGCTATCTCGAAGGATGCACGGCGCCCAAGCGCGACGAGAACCAGCTCCACGCCGCGGTTGTCGAGCTGATCGCGCTGGACAACGCGACGGTCAAGTACTCGACGGTGCAGAACTGGTACGCAGGCGACGCCGAAGGAAAGGGCGGCATCTTCAACTTCGTGACCAAGCGCGGCAAATGCGCGGGCGTCAACTCGAAGATTTCATGGACGCAGGTCGAGACCGGCTCGGCGATCACGTGGAAATATCCGAGCGTCATTCTCCAGGGTGACAACTCCGTCGGCGAGTTCTACTCCGTAGCGGTCGTCAACAAGAAGCAGCAGGCTGACACCGGCACCAAGATGATCCACATCGGGAAGAACACGAGATCGACGATCGTCTCCAAGGGAATCTCCGCCGGCGAGGGCAACAACAGCTACCGCGGATTGGTTCGCGTGCTGCCCAAAGCGGAAGGCGCGCGCAACTACACGCAGTGTGACTCGATGCTGATCGGCAACAAATGCGGTGCAAACACGTTTCCTTACATCGAGGTTCAGAACAGCACCGCCACGCTTGAGCACGAGGCATCGACCAGCAAGATCGGAGAGGATCAGATTTTTTACTGCAAGCAGCGCGGGGTGAGCGCCGAGCACGCAGTGTCGATGATCGTGAGCGGGTTCTGCCGCGAAGTGTTCAAGGAGCTCCCGATGGAATTCGCAGTCGAAGCGCAGCAGCTCCTCGGCATTACGCTCGAAGGAAGCGTAGGCTGATTCACTGACACCCAATGGTCTTGCGCAATCTAAATGACAGAATTCGCGCTGCCTGGGCCTGGCTCCGCTCTGGACCCAGGACACCGGGGTACCCCTTTACCGCAAATTGGACGCTCTTCAGTCAGGCGATATACGGCATCCAAACAACATTCAATCACTGGTTTCGTGCTAGAAATAAATGATCTGCGCGCCGGAATAGGCGATCGGGAAATACTTAGGGGAATTACTCTCCGCGTTAACGCCGGAGAGGTACATGCTGTCATGGGTCCGAACGGGTCGGGGAAATCCACGCTGGCGCAAGTGCTCGCCGGAAATCCGTCGTACGAGGTGACGCAGGGAACCATCAGCTACAACGGGCAGAATCTCCTCGAGATGGCCCCCGAGGTGAGAGCACAGAATGGGATCTTTCTCGCGTTCCAGTATCCCGTAGAAATCCCCGGCGTCTCCATCGCCTACTTCCTCCGTTCGGCGTACAACGAGATTCGCAAAGCCAACGGAATGGAAGAAGTCGATCCTCTCGAATTCCTCGACCTAGTCGAGGAGAAGCTCAAGCTGGTCGACATGGACGAGTCAATGCTCTCGCGCTCGGTGAACCAGGGCTTCTCCGGCGGTGAGAAGAAGCGCAACGAGATCTTCCAGATGGCGGTGCTCGGGCCGAGACTGGCGATTCTCGACGAGACCGATTCAGGGCTCGACATCGATGCGCTGCGAATCGTCGCGCAGGGAGTCAACACGCTCCGTTCGCCCGAAAACGCGACGATCGTGGTCACGCACTATCAGCGTCTTCTCAATTACATCGTGCCCGACTTCGTGCACGTGCTCTCGAACGGCCGCATCGTGAAATCGGGAGGCAAGGAGCTCGCTCTCGAGCTCGAGGAGAAGGGCTACGACTGGCTGCAAAACGTCGATGCCGGTGCGGGAGCAGCGGCTTGACCGACGTTGCAACCAGAAAAGGCCTTCGTGACAACGCTACCGCCGGCAAGAATGGCGCGGATCCAGTGAACACTCGCGCGGTTAGTCCGATCGAAGCTTATCGGGCGAATTTCGAGCATCAACCGAACGCGCCGGAATGGCTTCAGTCGCTGCGCGCACAGGGGATGGACCGGTTCGAGGCCCTTGGATTTCCGACGACGAAGAACGAGGACTGGCATTTCACCAGTGTCGCCC
>JALYZH010000281.1 GCA_030948945.1 Gemmatimonadota bacterium
ACCGCTCCTCGAGACGCCGTGAGTTGCTCACCCGCGCGGTGACGTCCACAAACTCCTCGCCAACATCCTGCGCGTTGGAGCTCACAGTCTCGACTTTGCCGATCGTCGCCAGCGTTCCGACCGCCTCATCGTATTTGGATGCCGGAATCTTCAGCTCGAGCGTTGCTTGCCTTATCTGGTCGTGGCCGCCGCTGACGGAGGAATTGGTGATGTAGCCACCGACTAATGCGGCGATCTGCCGGATCTTGAGTATCGCGGGATCGACCTTGTCGACTTCGATAAAGGCCTGTCCCGTCCGAATGACCATCGTTGGCGCGGTTGCCCCAATTCCGACATTCTGAAACGGGTTGAACGATGAGGGAGGACTCCCGGAAGCCGCAGCTTCGTTCATCACTGCGGTTGATTGAGAGCCCCTCAAACGTACGACGTCCGCACGTCTGACTTTAGCCTGGGCCATGTCGGTGGCGGGTCCTCCCGCTGCTTGCGACGCGACTCCCATCGCTGGGGTCGTGGAGCTCCCGTCGGCGGCGGAGGATGAATCGCGCTTACACGCACTCAATGCGAGGACGAACAGGACCAGCGATGTCGATGGTTTCATTTCTGACTCGGTTGGGGTTGCAGATGGGAGACGTCTGCCGAGTCAGTTGTTGCACAGCCAGGTGTGCGGAGCTATCGCGCCGCTAGCAGCACTTCGAGCCGGGCTGGTTGTATCGGTCGTTCATGCGCGAGTGATTGAACTCGGTCTCGGTCATCACGCGATCGCCCGGATGGGCCTCACGCATGTGGGCGAGATAGCGCGCATAGTCGGGGACGCCGAGCATTGCCCGGACGAATGATGCGGACTGGGAGAATATCGAGCTGACGAAGTCGATCATCGGTTTTTGAAGTGCCGTTGGGAAGGTACCGCTCGAAAGTGGACGTTGCTACCGGCCCTCGCATGCGCCACGAGCAACGGGTCTTCGAGACCTTCGGCGAAGTAAATAGGTGACGACTGACGGTACGCCAGCGTATCGTTTTGCGGGAGACTCAGAATGGCTGAGGTATAACCCTGATAGTAGTGCCTGGGACGTTCTGGGCGCATCTAGGCCGCTTTGACCGATTCCCCGAAAGGAATCTCCGTGCTGTGCGCGACTTTTCGTCCTGTTAAAACGATGAACCACTCATGTGCCGACGCCACCAATATGACCACGACCGACAGGAGAAAGAACGCGGCGACACCGGCGTCGATCCTGTCGTTCAGAATCAGTCGGTTTGCGTCAGTGATCGATTGCACACCGGCCGGGAGCGCGCCGTGCGCCAGAGTATCACCGAGCAGGCGCGCGTGAGAAAGGAACCCGAGCTTCGGATTGGCGGAAAAGATCTTTTGCCATCCAGCCGTGAGCGTGACAGTAGTCAGCCAGGCGAGCGGCACGATAGTCACCCACGCGTAGCGCGCCTTTCCCATCTTGATGATGATGGTCGTTCCAACACATAGCGCCACCGCCGCAAGCAGCTGATTCGAGATTCCGAACAGCGGCCAGAGTGAATTGATCCCACCGAGGGGATCGAGAACGCCCTGATAGAGAAAGTGACCCCACATCGCGACTACGATCGCGCTCGAGATGACGACCGCCGGATACCAGGATACACGGCCAATTGGCGACCACACGTGCTTCAGAAGATCCTGGAGCATGAATCGTCCAACGCGAGTCCCTGCATCGACGGTCGTAAGAATGAACAGCGCCTCGAACATGATCGCGAAGTGGTACCAGAGCGCCATCGCCGTCGAGCCGCCGAGCACGCGGGAAAAGAGATGCGCCATCCCGACGGCAAGACTGGGCGCGCCGCCCGTGCGAGAAAGCAACGTCTTCTCTCCAACTTGCTGCGCGAGCAGCTGCATCTGTGCCGGATCGAGGGCGAATCCCCAGTTCTGCACCGCCGTCGCCGCGCTGGCCGCTGTCGTTCCAATCGCGCTCGGCGGAGCGTTGATCGCGAAGTAGACTCCCGGAGTGAGAACGCACGCCGCGATCAGCGCCATCACGGCGACGAGGGACTCAGTGAGCATCCCGCCGTAGCCGACGATCCGCGCGTCGGCCTCGCTGGCCAAAAGCTTGGGTGTCGTTCCGGATGCGATGAGCGAATGGAATCCGCTGATCGACCCGCACGCGATCGTGATGAACGCGAAGGGAAAGATCTTCCCCGCGAACACCGGGCCGGTGCCGTTCGTGAATTGCGTGAGAGCCGGCATCTGAAGCGGCGGCAGCACGATGATGATCCCGAGCGCGAGCGCGAGCACGACACCGATCTTTACGAAGGCCGACAGGTAGTCGCGCGGAGCGAGCAGCAGCCACACCGGCAGAACCGACGCGAAGAAGCTGTAGCCCATGATGAGGAGCGCGAGGGTCTTGCCGGTGAGCGTGAACGTCGGAGCAAGGGCCGGGTTCTGCGCCACCCACCGTCCCGCATAAAGGGCGACGATGAGAAGCACCAACCCGATCGCGCTGGCTTCGAGGACGCGGTGAGGTCGCACCCAGCGCAGGTAAACCCCCATGAGAAGCGCAGTGGGAATCGTCAACCCGATCGTCACTACCCCCCACGGACTGGCCTTGAGTGCGTTCACGACTACGAGCGCCAACACCGCGATCAGCACGATCATGATGCCGAGCACTGCCACCAGCGCCGTATATCCCGCGACAGGTCCGATCTCCTCTTTTGCCATCTGGCCGAGCGATTTTCCGTCCCGCCGCACTGATGCGCAGAGAATCACAAAATCCTGAACGGCGCCGCCGATCGCCACGCCGACGATTATCCAGAGAGCTCCGGGAAGAAACCCGAACTGCGCCGCCAGCGTCGGTCCTACGAGCGGCCCGGGCCCGGCAATCGCCGCGAAGTGATGGCCGAAAACCACCCACCGGTTGGTCGGCATGAAATCTCGGCCGTCGTTGAGCCTCACCGCCGGAGTGGGGCGAGCAGGATCGAGAGCGAAGATCTTGCTGGCGATGAACCGGCTGTAAAACCGGTACGAGACCGCGTAGGTGCACAGCGCCGCGACGAGAAGCCACGCGGCGTTCACCGGTTCTCCCCGCGACAGCGCGAGCCACGCGAAGCTCACGGCGCCCAGGACGGCGACGAAGGACCAGATGACGATCGTGCGAAGTTTATGCATCACGTCGGTTGGCACGTATGCGATGAAATTGGGTATGGGTTAACTTTCCCGCAATCCGAGCCAAGAGCCTTTGCGACCCATTTTTCTGATTGCATCCGCCTCGATTCTGCTGGCGTGCGCGTCAAAACCTCCCGAGACGGAGGCGTCTCCAGTGCCGCTGCGTCCGCTCGAGCGGATGGCAGGCCAGGAGATTCTCCTCCTTCCAGTCCAATATCTCTCCTACACGGACACGCTGGGCTGGCAGAAGCAGATCCCCAATCGCGCCGCGTTTCTCGCCGCACTCGACGATCAGATCGAAGCGGCGATGACGGCTCGGGGACTGGGGCACTCCTGGACCTTCGCTCGCGAGGTTGAGCGCGCCTCAAAACTCAACAGCATCCTGATGACCGACGCGCGCTCGCTCTCCGCCGAGTGGCTGCGAGGGCGCGTATTGCCCGAGAGCGCGGTACGTGATCCGCTGGCGTCGCAGGTACGTGGGCTCGTCGGTCTCAAGGGATCGAGGTACGCTATCCTCCCGGTCGAGCTGAGACTCGAGAACCGCGGCAGTGGTACGGGCGTTGCGATTTTGCGCGTCATAATGATGGATTCGCGAATGGCCAAGATTTTGTGGGTGGGCGAGGTGATGGGCGATCCGGCGAGAACACTTTCGCCGGGGCTCACGGCCAGCGTCGCGACGCATTTTGCCGATCTCGTCCTCGCGCCCTGACCTCCCGTCCCTCGAGAGGCGGATGACATGACCACCGTCTTCCACGTCTCGGACCTGCACTTCGGTTGGCCTGCCGTTCCGGAGCAAATCGAGGCCATCGAGCAGATCATCCAGACCGAGAAGTTCGACGTAGTCGCGATATCGGGCGATCTCACCCAGCGCGCCAGATCGGGTGAGTTTCAGAGGGCTGCGGCGTTCATCCGGGACGCGAGGAAGGTGAGCAAGGTCATTACCGTCCCTGGCAATCACGACGTCGCGTGGTGGAAGGCGCCGCTCGGCTTTGGCGACAAGTCGAAAGTTTACGAGAACTATCGGAGGTTCATCGACAAGAATCTCGAGCCGGTGTTGCACGTCCCCGGCGCGACGTTTGTGGGGATCAACACCGCGCACGGCGTCACCCTGCGCACTCTGACGTGGAAAGTCCGCGACATCTCCATCATCGGCGACATCCACAAGAAGCAGCTCGACAAGGCTAGCGAGCTCTTTGCCCAAGCACCTCGAGGAGATGCCCGGGTTATCGTCATGCACCACAACCCCGTCAGGGGTGAGCTGTCACAACGTCACGGGCTCAAGAACACCCACAAGATTCTCGGGGCTTTCGCCGAGATGGGCGTGGATTTAGTGTGTTGTGGTCACGACCACCAGGAATCGGTGCACTACATCGAGCACACGAGAAAGGGCACGGTGATCTCGACTGCCGGCACGGTCTCGAACAGATCGCGCGGGGGTCGGCCGTCTTCTGTCAACGTCATCGCCATTGGGCGGGAAACGATCGACGTCACGACGCGCGTGTGGTCGAAGGACCATGGCACGTTCGTGAAGGGTCCGCATAAATGCTTCAAGCGGTCGGAGTATGTGGCGGCTGAGTGACCGCGACCAGCTCGCGCTGGAGCTGGATGAAGCGCCGCCGAAGAATGCGGAGGAGTTGAGGGCGCGGCTGCAGCGACTGGGATTGGGTGCGCATTATCGCGTACGACTCACTACGAACCGCACGGTCGTCGTCAGCTACAGCGGAGGAGACCTGCGCATTCACAACAGCTTCCTCGACGCCGATAAAGAGGTGTGGAAGGCGATAATCACCTTCGTCCACGGCAGGAACAGGGTCGCGCGCCGGGAAGCGCGCCGCACGATCCTCGAGTTCCCGGTGGCGCGCGCGAGCTTTCCGCCGCGAAGACGCCGCACCCCCGAGCGTATGAACCCGGCGGACCTTCCATTCATTCGCGAGCTTTCGCGCTGGCACGCCGAGTACAACCGGCGGGCATTCGGAGGTGCGCTGCGGGAGATCCCAATAAGGATCTCGCGGCGGATGAAGAGCAGGCTGGGCCACTACAGCCCGGCCAGCGAGGGATGCGAGCCGGAGATCGTGCTGAGCAGGAGACACATCAGGCGCGATGGATGGGACGAGGCGTTGCACACGCTGCTGCACGAGATGGTGCATCAGTGGCAGGACGAGCAGGGATTCGTGGTCGATCACGGTGCCACTTTCCGCGCGAAGGCGCGTGCGGTCGGGATCACTCCTTTGGCGTGCCGGGCTGTTGCGTAGGTACCGCAACGGACGGGTGACTCACAAGTACAACTGAACGGGTGCGAGTTGTCAGCGGCGTAGATGCCAGTGATCAGTTCACGACGTCCAGACTTCCGTCAATAGTCTTTAAGGCACAGGCAGTTGCCCGTACTCTGAATGGCGTCGGAAACGTCCCGACGTAGTGAACTGGCCCCTCGTCACTACGCCACTGACAACTCGCACCCGTTCAGTTGCAGTTGACCCCTTCGGCAGCGACAGATGCCAGGATAGCTCATCCCGCCCGGCCTGCGCTAACTTTCACGGATGCCAACCGACTTTTACAACATTGATTCCGCGCTCTCTGAAGAAGAGCGCGCCGTCCGCGACACCATCCACGCCTTCGTCGACGAGAACGTGCTGCCCATCATCGGCGACTGTTACATAGAAGGGAGATTTCCGAAGGAGCTCATTCCGAAGATGGCGGAGCTAGGGGTGTACGGAGCGAACCTGCCCGAGGAGTACGGGTGCGCCGGACTGAATAACGTCGCCTACGGCTTGATAATGCACGAGCTCGAGAGGGGCGACTCGGGCGTGCGATCATTCGCCTCTGTCCAGGGCGCGCTGGTGATGTATCCGATCTACGCCTTCGGTAGTGAGGAACAGAAGCGGCACTATCTCCCAAGAATGGCACACGGCGAGATAATCGGATGCTTTGGACTCACCGAACCAGATTACGGATCAAATCCGTCGGGAATGATCACCCGCGCGCGCGAACAGAAGGACGGAAGCTGGGTGATCAACGGCGCCAAGATGTGGATCACCAACGGGTCGATGGCGCAGGTGGCGATAGTCTGGGCCAAGACGGGAGACGACCAGAGTGACAAATCGATCCGCGGCTTCGTAGTTCCCACCGACGCGCCCGGATTTACCGCCAAGGATCAGAAGGGAAAGCTCTCACTCCGCGCGTCCGATACGAGCGAGCTGGTGCTCCAGGACGTGAAAGTGCCTGCAACCGCGCTCCTCCCCAAGTCCGGTGGAATAAAGAGTCCCCTCATGTGCCTCACCCAGGCGCGATACGGCATCGCCTGGGGCGCTATGGGAGCTGCACAAGCTTGCTACGAGGAGGCGCTCGACTACGCCGGAAACAGAGTGATGTTCGGGAAGCCGATTGCGGGATTCCAGTTACAGCAGCTGCGCCTGGCGGAAATGCTCACTGAGCTGGTCAAGGGGCAGCTTCTCGCCTTACACCTTGGCAGGCTCAAAGACGCAGGCACTTTCACTCCTCAACAAGTGTCGCTGGCAAAGCGTAATAACGTCAGCGCCGCCACTGATATAGCGCGTGAAGCGCGCAGGCTGCTCGGCGCCAACGGCATCCTCGCCGAATACTCGTCGATGCGTCACATGGCAAACCTCGAGAGCGTATACACGTACGAGGGCACGCACGACATTCATACTCTGATTCTGGGACAGGCAGTGACTGGACTGAGCGCGTTCGAATGACGGAGCGGCGAACCAAACACCGCAGCGGCGAGATACAGCTTGGACTGAGGGATGAGAAGGTAACGCTGGGTGATCACATCGCCTACTTCTGGGAAAACGACAAGCAATTCGAAGAGGCAGTCGAATTTCTCCTCGTCGGCATCAGAAAAGGCGATCACGCTGTCGTGTTCGGTCACGACGACGCCAACAAGAAAGTCGTCGACTTGCTGCGTAAAAGAGGGATCAACACGGATCACCTGCAGACTGAGGAGCGCCTGACCGTGATTACGGGAGGTCCAAGCGGCGACAGAATGCTGGGAAATATCGGCGAAACCTTCCAGCGCTCCGTCGAAAAGGGTTGCGGCTGCATTCGGCTGCTCGGCAACATCGGTTGGTCCAAGCCTGGCTGGCCTGACGATCTCGATATCCTCGAGTTCGAAGCCAAGGTTACCGGCGCGGCGAAGCAGTTCCCTTGCGTGGTGATGTGCATGTACGACGTCGCCGCTCTATCGGGCACGATCATGGTCCACGGCGCGTACGAGACGCACCCGCTCACGTTCTGCGGCAACGTGCTTCGTGAGAATCCACATTACGTCGGCGTCGACGAGTACCTCGAGCGACTGCGAGCAGTCTGACGCGCCTCTTACAGTGCAGGTAGATTCTCCGCTCGGCTGAGATCGAGCAGAGTACAAACGCCTGACGACGAGTCGTCGCCTGATGCGATCCTCCAAAACTGCGATGTGGGTAGTCACGGTCGCCGTCATTGCGGCGGCCACCGCCGCCTGGCTCTTTCCGCGCGCACTCCCCATCGTCGCGCTCAAGCAATCCCTCACGCGCGAGGTTGCGCTCGCTCGTGCGGATTCGTTCTTCCGCGCCCACTCGGTCGCCCCACCGGGCGCGCGAACCGCGGTTCGGTTTCAGGGAAACGACTCTCTCCGCACATTCGTCGAGCTGGCCGCCGGCGGTCACGACTCGCTGAACGCGCTCGTTCGAGGTGCTGACGTCGCGCCCTTCACCTGGTCGGTGCGCGCATTCGTTCCGGGTAATCCTCGGGAAGCGCGCGTCGACTTCGCCCCCGACGGGCGCGTGATTGGCTTCGAGCGAAAACTCGCCGATGCCGATCAGCTGCCCGCTGTCAGCGCCGATTCGGGCCAACGCCTCGCGGAAAACGCGCTAAGTAGCTGGATCGACGATCGCGCCGATCGCTGGAAGCTCGTGACGTCGTCATATGAAACCAAGAAAGCCAGCGGTCGCGTCGATCGCATTTACACTTTCGAGCGTGTGGATCGACGGATTGGTGCCGCGCCGATTCGCACCGAAGTCGGAATTGCCGGCGACGCCCCAGCGCGCATCCGACCATACGTCGAGATTCCCGAGTCGTTCCGTCGCCGGTACGCCGAGATGCGGTCGTGGAACGATCTCCTGGCCCTGCTGGCGAGTCTCGCCATTCTCGCTGTCGCAATCATCAGCATCGTCTGGCTCACCAGATTCGCGCGCGAGCGAGGCGTACGCTGGCGCGAGCCGATGGTCGTGGGAAGCGTGATAGGCGTCCTCGCACTCGCCGCCGGCATCAACGACATGCCGGGAAGCTGGTTCACCTACGATACCGCGATGTCGGCAGCCAGCTTCCAGGCGACCCGCATCTTGCTGGCGGTGCTGCTCGGGCTGCTGACCGCGCTACTCGTTGGCTTGACGCTCGCCGCGGCCGAAGCGGCCACGCGGAATGCATTCCCGCGGCACCTCGATTGGTGGAAGCTGTGGCGGTACCGGGGCACGAGGGAAGTCGCGTCTCGCGTAGGCGGTGGCTACGCCGTGGCCACGATCGGCTTCGCTTACGTCGCGATTTTCTACCTGGTGACAAGAACGCTATTTGGCTGGTGGGTTCCGAGCGAGCTGCTCGACGATCCAAACCAGATCGCGTCGCCGATGCCGTGGATTTCCGGAATCGCGTTGTCGTTGAACGCGGGCGTGTGGGAGGAAGCGCTGTTTCGCGCGCTGCCGCTTTCATTGCTATCGCTGTGGGTGGGGCAGCGATCGGGTAGGCGCTGGTTCATGGCAGCCGGAGTAATTGCGTCGGCGCTCATCTTCGGGTTCGCCCACGCGAATTACGCATCGTGGCCCCCATATTCCCGCGGCGTGGAGATTTTTCTCGACGCGTGCTTCTGGGCGGTGCTTTTCATCACGTTCGGAATTCTCGTCACCGTGATTGCGCACTTCGTCTACGATCTGGTGCTGTTCGGAATATTCGCAGCGTCGGGAAGCGCGCCCGCGTACCACGTTACCGCGGCGATAATACTGCTCGCGCTGCTTGCGCCTGCCTTGGTGGTGGTTTGGCGATGGGTGCGACAGCGTGGGTTCACCCCCGCCCCCGAGGACGCCCGGTTTGCGGCGTGGACTCCCGTCACGGTACAGGAACCTGTCGCGGCCGGCGCTCCGAGACAGCCGGGGGTGTTCAGCAAGCGCGCGCGCCGTCTGGCGCTGGCGGCCGCTGTTGCCGGTGTCATCGTCGCCGTTGCGCGCCCGCCCAGGACCACGCTCGGTCCAACGTTCTCGGCGGAGCGCGCACGCGTAGTTCAGACCGCTGACTCGATGCTCATCGCCCGCGGCGGCAATCCTTCCGGATGGACCCGACTCTCCACAATCGGAAGAGACACACTCGCGGCGTGGCCGAGATTTCTTCGCGAGTACAAGATCGTGCCCGAAGCGCAACGGTTCGCGTCGACCTATGCGCCACCTACCTGGTGGACCGTCCGGTACGTCCACACGGCGGGCGACGCTGCGCAACGCACCGAGGAGTGGCGCGTTCGCGTATGGCCGGATGGAAGGCCGATGGACGCACGCCATCTTGTTTCAGATTCGGCGCACCGCGGCTCGGTCGATTCCGCGGCGCTTCGCCGTATCGCGCTTGCGTCTCTCGCGCGAGAGGGTCTGGACACCACAACGCTCCGGGAATCGGAGGTTAAGGAAACCGCGCGTCCGGCCAGGCGTGATGTCACGATCACTTACACCGACACCGCCGTGAAGCTGCCGGAGGGAGCTTCCGCGCGTGCATGGGTACAGATGGCCGGCGACGAGCCACTCGTGGCCCGACGCGGTGTTGAGTTGCCGGAGGCGTTTCTTCGCGCCGACCGCGCGCGACAAACGAATCGGATGATCCTCGCAGGCGTTTGCATTCTGCTGCTACTCGGACTCGTTGTGACGGGCGCGATCATGGTGCGGCGCCGACGCCCCATTGTCGTCGACGATGGCAAGATCGATCGCAGAAACGCGGTCATCCTGATTAGCGCGCTCGTCGTGCTCTCGTTGCTCAGCGCCGTCAACTCGCTGCCGACGCAGCTTTTCAGCTACGATACGGCGCAGTCGTGGGGGAACTTCATCGGTACCACCGCGCTCCGGTTCACCGCGGCGATCCCCGCTACTCTCGTCCTGTTCGGACTTTTGCTGGTCGCTGGCGCACTGCGGCGGCGAGTAGGCATTCCGATGCTGCCAGGCTCGCCTTCACAATCGGTCGGCAACGACATACTGATCGCGGGACTCGGACTTGGCGGTATCATCTACGCAGCCACTAAAATCGATGCGCTCGTCCCGCGAAGCGGCATGCCGCCAACTCCTTCGACGGTGCTCGATTCGATATCACCGGTGTTCTCCGGAATCCCGAATATTCCGGCCAATGCATTGATGGCCGTCGCACTCGTGGCCATCCCTATGCTCGTGGTGGTCGCGCTGACGTCGCGCTGGAGTTTGAGAGTGCTCATGGGTGCGACCATCGTCGTGCTGCTTGGCGCAGTGGCGTGGTCGCTCGGGCCGGACAGCGACGTCGAGCCATTGAGGGTCACGCTGCTCATCGCTGGTACGGTGTTGATCGCGATGGCGATCTACACGTGGGGCACGCTGTCCGCGTGGTCCTGGATCGTCGCTGCCATCGTCCTTCAGGTCTTGGGTGGCCTTCGCGCCGCCGCCTATGCGCCGGTCTGGCAGGAGCGGGGTGCGGGCGCGCTAACGGTTCTCGTCGCTTCCGTATTGATCCTCCTCATCACGCGTCGAGTGGGGCGCGGTGATTCCTTTCGTACAGGTCTGTCTTCCGCATGACGCTGGGTGAATCTTCTGTATCTTTATGTGACATCATTCACATGGAGATTTCGCGGTGAAGATCGCCGTGTGCATCAAGCGCGTAGCCGACATGGATGTGCGATTCAAGATCGGATCGGACAACGCGTCGCTGGACGAGGCCGGCCTCAAGTTTGACATCAACGACTTCGATGCCTGGGCGGTCGAGGCCGCCCTCCAGCTGAAAGAAAAGAATGCTGGCAGCGACGTTACGGTGATCTCGTTGGGCCCCGACGTTGTACAGGAGACAATCCGGAAGGCTCTGAGCATGGGCGCCGACCGCGGCATCCAGCTCAAAGCCGACAAAGTACCGTTCGACGGGTTCTCCATTGCCAAGGCGCTGGCCGAGGAACTAAAGGCAGGTGCGTACGATCTGA
>JALYZH010000294.1 GCA_030948945.1 Gemmatimonadota bacterium
CGCAAGGTGTGGATGTCCCCTCCCTATTAACGGAGTACGATGTGGTGCGCACCGCCACATGGAAGCATCTCAAGACCCTCGCACTCCCGCCCACATCCTTAAACGCGATTTTCGTCATCGACGGACTGCTTTCTGTCGCGTCTCGAGGAACCGTGCTCGGCTATCACCGGAAAGAAATGGAAGCCAACGGGCTTTGGGCGACCCAGCGCGAGGAACTTCGGAACACTGTTCGATCCTAAACCTCTCCTCTGATAAGATGCGATTGAATTATCGCGGTGGGGTTGAGTCAGACATCACCTGGGCGGAATCCAAATAACTCCGCATCGTCGCATCGTCTGCGCTTTCCCACCCGGCTGGTATTGGCGCGAGTCGGCGGCGGTGGTCGCCAAGTTTGAAAGTAAGCCACCCTCCCTGGTACTCATGGCGGACAGATGCCGGCTGGTTTCCTCCGCGAACTATCTGGTCGGCCATGTAGCGGGAGAATGTCGATTCTCCCGTACCCGCAGAGTTCATTTCCTTGGGATGGGTGTCCCACACCTCCCAAATGCGGCCGGCCGAGTCGGGGAATTCGCGTAACGCCATTGAAGGAGCGTCGTCTCCTGCCTTTCTGCAAATCGGTGCTTCCCTGGAGCAGTCGCATGATGCACTCTGATCCGCGACATGCTGATCTTTCGGATCCGCAATCGCTATACCGCCCGCGCGGCCTGCTTGTCGGTTCAAAGCACGCCTTGAGCCTTGCGTTACCGCGCGAAAATGGCATAGTATACGCACAACATATGACATTTGTTGAAAACCACTTTTCAACCCTACGCGCCGAGACGAGCGCGGGCGCACCTTTCGATTCGGATAGCCATCGTCGGTGACTGCGGTAGCGAGCGTCGATCGCGGGGCAGCGGCCAACGCCTAGTTGAAAAATGTTGCCTTCTTCTAGCGCGTTCGGCGTAGTTGCTCTCAGCGTCCCAGCTGGCGTGCACCCCGTCACCGTCGTAATCCCCACGCTGAACGAGCGGGACGGAATCGCGGATGCGGTATCGGACGCGGCCACGTGGGCTGACGAGATAATTGTGGTTGACGGAGGCTCGCAGGATGATACCGTCGCTCGCGCCCGGGCAGCTGGCGCGACGGTTCATGTCGCGCTCGATTCCCCCATCGGCGGCCAGCGGAACCTGGGCGCTTCCCTCGCTCGCAATGACTGGGTCTTTGCGCTGGACACCGACGAGCGGGCCAGCAGAAGTCTGCGTGACGAGCTGAGTACAGTGCTAAGCGCGCCAATGCACGACGCCTACCGCGTCCGGATGCGAAATTTTTATCTGGGTCGCGAGCGGACGAGAGGTAAGTGGGGTCGGGACTGGCACGTACGCCTCTACAAGCGGGACATGAAATTCTGCTCGTCCAGAGTTCACGAGCGGCTCGAGGGAATCGGTTCGGTGGGCACGCTTCGGGGGACGCTCCTTCACAATCCATATCGGGATCTTGGCCACCACGTCACCAAGATGATCAAGTACGCGCGGTGGGGCGCTTTGGAGCTCCATGCCCGTGGACGTCGCGCCACCCTCGTCGACCTGGCAGTCCGTCCAGCCTGGCGGTTCGTCCGCGATTACGTCTTTTACGCCAGTTTTCTCGACGGGCGTTACGGTTTGGTTACTTCGACCCTCACAGCTTACTCCGCGTTTCTCAAGTATGCGTTTCTTTACGAGCTTGGCAATTCTGATGTACCACAGGGTGGAGCCGATTCTTCCGGGGACACGATATCCGGGTAACCATGTCCTGCCGGAAGCATTTGAAGAGCAGCTCGCCGAGCTGAAACGCCGGAACTACCAATCCATCACGCTCGAACAGTGGATAGCCTACAGGGAGAAGCGGGGCCGACTTCCCCACCGTCCGATCATCATAACGTTTGACGATGGTTATCAGTCCACGTACCATACGGCCTGGCCGATATTACGGCGGTACGGCTTCAGCGCCACGGTATTTCTCGTGGCTGGTCTCGTCGGCAAGACAAACGCGTGGGACGTGGACGAACGGCAAGAGCCCTTGCTGAACGAGAGCCAGATCCGTGCGATGCAAAGCGGGGCAATTACTTTCGGCTCGCACACGCAATCACACCGCGCGCTGACGAGAATCCCCGTCGATGAAGCCGCGCGGGAGTTGGCGGACTCACGCAGAAATCTCGAATCGTTGCTCGACAGGCCCGTGACAGCGCTCTGCTACCCCTTTGCGAAGCAGAACAGCACGATCAGACGCCTTGCTCGTGGAGCCGGGTACAGCGCGGCGGTGATCGGACGTGGCGGAACGAACCGGGTGTGGACCGACCAGTATGCCTTGCGCCGCATCAAGGTTGACACCTCGACGACGATCACCGAACTGGGAAGAAAACTCCGCGGACGATTTTTCTAGATTGGTAAACGCCATCGCACGGACGGTAGGACAATTTCATTTTTTAGGCTTACGCTCCGCGACGTGGCGCGCACGTTGGAAAGTGAGAGTGTCTCAACTCCTTGCTATTTGGGGAACGGCGCGGTGTCGAAGTAAATGTCGAAGGAATCGATCTTCCCGTTGCCTACGGAGTAGATCTCCGCCACATCACTTTGGAAAGCAGCTTTGCCGTTCGGCGGCTGCAATTGATAGCGCGTCAGGGCGCAGGCTCTTTTGCCTTCGACGATCAGATCCCGTACCTCGACGGAAACGATCATCGAGTAGAAGCCTTTGGTGGCCTGGAGGTAGGGCGCCTTGCCACTGACTTGCTTGACTGGGCTCGTAAAGCTGCTGAACACCATGTCTTCCGCGAGAAACGCTTCCCATCCCGTCTTCTTCTCCAGACGCTCGAAGTAGCTCTGGATTGTCTCCCTTGTCGTCATACGGTTTTCTCCGTCATGAGGCGATCGAGCAGCCTCAGTAGCTGTGTCCACCCGCTCTCATGACCGGCGAGCCGGGCCGCGTCAGTGAAGAGTTCGTGCGTCAGTACCACCTTAGTCGTTTTGCCTCCGGCATTCCTGAACTCGACCGTCACGAGCGTCTCGCCAACGCGCGGAACAGTCGCTCCGGGTCGGCCCGGATCATTTGCGACACCCGCACCGAGTTGCTTGCCGCCGTCTTCATCGCCGTCGCTCCTTGCTTCGGGTGGGAGAAGACTGCTCGACGTATTTTTTCAATTCGCCCAGTCTGCCTATCCAGAACGCTCGATATCGGTCGATCCAATCGGCCGCGCCGCGCATGGCCGTCGCGTCCAGCTCGCAACGGCTTATGCGGCCTTCACGTTCGCGACGAACAAGCCCGGCGCGCTCGAGCACCCTCAAGTGCTTGGAGATCGCCGGACGCGAGACGCGGAAGGGATGCGCCAGGTCGCCGACCGTCGCGTCGCCGCGCGCGAGCCGCGCCAGAATCGCCCGCCGGGTAGGATCCGCCAACGCCCCAAACGTCTGGTCGAGTTGCCTGTTTTTGGTAACCATATAGTTACCAATTCTAAGCCACTACGGAGACCGCTGTCAACATCGTCGGAATTGCAGTGCCAAGAGCTGTCTAGGCAGCGGCAAGCACGAACGCCCAGGCGAGGGACGCCGCGATCATCAGGTCGAATGCAATGGTGGCATACAGCGAGAAGTACCTGGCGACCAACAAGGCGTGGGCCAGATCGGCGAGGAAAAACAAACCTATGACCGGACGGACCCGGCTCGGTTCCCGAGGCAAAGCTAACGGCCGCGAGTGGTTGGGCTTCGAGATGGAAACCGAAGGCCGTCGCGTGAGTGGCACCAAAG
>JALYZH010000339.1 GCA_030948945.1 Gemmatimonadota bacterium
CCGCGCTCAAGCAAGGGAGCGCCAGGTCCGTCCGTGGAACGCTCAAATTCAACAACAATAATTTCCCGATCAATGACTGGTACGCCTTTGAAGTGGCGAAGGATGCCAAGGGCCGCGTGAGCCTCAAGACCGTTGGCATGCCCCTCAAGGACTATCAGGACTCGTACCACAGCCAGTGCGCAATGAAGTGAATCGCGGGGCTGCCGTCACCGTAACCAACTACGAAGGACATTCGAAGTGGCTAATGTCCACGGGCAGGCGACGGCGTGGGTCCAGCACTTCCCGGTCCTGATCGACGGTTCGTGGAGCGCCGGCCAATGGTATCTCTCAATGAGCCCTCTCCCCGATGCCGGCCTAGCATCGGGCCCCGAGTTATGTGATCTCCCGCGCTGTCACATATCACGGTAATGTCACGCTCAACAAGAACGCATAGCGTCAGTGTCAAGCGGCGATGGTCGACCGTCATCAATACGCTGAGTTGACCTTCAGGCTGAGGCACTGTTTTCGGATTGTCACATCGGATAGTGGACGCGAGAGGAGGCAACGTGCTTAACAACATCCGTCAGGACGATAGCCAAGAGAACATGAACGACCTCGATCCGAGGTCAAACTGCAAACCCGCTTCCGGGTCGCCTTGCAAGGCACTCGTCGAGCCGCGCACCAAGCGTGGAAAATGGTGTTCCAAGCTAATTTGCAGCGTTGCAACGATCTCGACAATCGCGCTGGCAACGATCGGGGTTGCAAACGCGTTCCAATTTGAGACGAGCGACCCCGACCTCACGATCACCTGGGACAACCTGATTCGGTACAACTCGGGTGTGCGGCTGCAGAAGCAGAACCCTATCATCGCGAACTCACCCAATTTCGACGAGTCGGATCGCGAATTCGGTCACGGTCAATTTGTAACCAACCGGCTTGATTTGCTCAGCGAATTTCAGTTCGACTGGAGGAAGCAACTTGGCTTTCGAGTCAGCGGAGCTGCATGGTATGACGCTGCGTTTCACAACAACGTCAACACTGCGCCCCAATTGGCCGCTGTTGGAAGTTACGACAACAATCAATATTCCAGCTTCACCAAGCGGTGGTACAAGGGACCGAGCGGCGAGATCCTCGACGCATACGGTTATTACAACTTTACTGCCGGGGATACAAGCGGAAACGTGAAAGTCGGCCGCCAGGGCTTTTTGTGGGGAGAGGCGATTATCCTGGCCGCCCAAAGTATCTCCTATGCGCAAACGCCGTCGGATTTTAGAAAGGCGGCAGCGACGCCCGGCGCGACTGCAAAGGAAATTGCGCTTCCGCTTGCCAAGGTCTCCGGGCAGCTTCAGGTCAATCCACAGTTGTCCTTTAGCGCGGAGTGGGCGTTCGAGTGGCAACCGAATCGGATTCCGGAGGGCGGAACCTACCTCGGCAGTGCGGATTTCCTTTTCTTCGGCCCCGATCGCTTGTGTATCTCGCCAGTGCTGTGCTTACGCAATAAGGGAAAAGTAAACCCCACATCCACAGGCGATTATGGCGTGGCTGCCGCCTGGAGGCCGCCGCAGCTGGATACAACACTCGGGTTTTTCGCGCGTAACTATACGGAAAAGGCCGGGTGGTTAAAGGTATCGGTGCCCGCGCGCTCCTACGTACAATCGTATGCCGAGAACGTTAACCTCTTTGGGGTAAGTGCGGCAACGCAGGTCGGGGGTGTCAGTCTAGGGGCTGAGGCCAGTTATCGCCGGAACGCTGCGTTCCCGAGCTCTACGACGGATGCCAACTTACAAGGCGCCCGCGGCGACTCATTCCATAGCTTGGTAAACGGCGTCGCGAGCTTTGGGAAAACACCTCTATGGGATTCCGCTTTTCTGACCGGCGAGCTCGCGTACAGTCGCTGGCTCACTACGCGGTCAAACGCGGCGTTGTACACGTCGTGTCAGAACGCGCCGCCTAACCAGCAGGATGCAAGTTATGGCTGCATAACCAAGCAAGCGTGGCAGGCGGCCTTGGTCTTCGCGCCTGCTTACATCGCGGTACTCCCAGGGTTGGATATCACTCCGTCAGCGACGATCATATATGGACTACGAGGAAACTTTGCGGTACTCGGGCCAGGCAGTCAAAACGCGGGCAGCTTCAGTACTGGAGTGACTTTCGACTACAACCAGCAATATCAGGCGCGCCTGGCCTACAACGGCTATCTGGCTCATTACCACACCAACGGCACTGTCGTAACCGGCAGCAATGGTTCGCAACTGCAGGACCGCGGATGGTTGTCGCTAACGCTACAGATGAATTTCTGATTGATGCGATGCACACAGTTCTGAGGATGACGATGAAAACTTACTGGACATTGATAGCAGCGGCCGCCGCCGCTATGGTCGCCGGCGGGGCGCAGTCGGCTCCTACCGCAGACGAAATCAAGATGCTTGGTACGACACTTACTCCCTGGGGCGCGGAAGTGGCCGGGAATAAGGACGGCACCATTCCCGCTTACACCGGTGGAATGACCAAGCCGCCCGCGAAGTACGACAAAAAGCGGCCGGGCTGGCGACCCGACCCCTTCGCTGACGACAAACCGCTGTTCTCGATCGATGCGAAGAACATGGCCCAGTACGCGGACAAGCTGTCGCCCGGCACTCAAGAGATGCTAAGGAAGTACCCGACCTACCGGGTCGACGTATATCCGAGCCATCGCTCGGTCGCCTATCCACAGCAGGTCATCGACAATTCCCTGAAGAATGCCAGCCGATGCGGTTTGATCAACAATGGCGACGGTATCGATGTGTCGAAGGGCTGTTGGGGCGGAATTCCTTTTCCGATTGCCAAGAGTGGATACGAAATCCTTTGGAACAAGAACTCGCACTATGGCGGCAGCGCCCAGGTCTACGACGCGCCGTCTTACTACGTGAAGCCGAACGGGGAGAAGGTGCTGACCAGCGACGGGCCCCGATACGAGGAATTCGGTTTTTACAATGAGGCCAAGCCGGAGTACTACTACTTGTTTCGTGCCGAAAATACCGCTCCGGCTCGAATCGTCGGACAAGCGACGATGCTCTACGATCTTGTCGCAAACAACGAGCGTCGAGCGTGGGCGTATCAGCCTGCGACTCGCCGCGTTCGCCTTGCGCCCGATTTAGCGGGGGACACGCCCTTGGCGGCCCTGGGTGGGGCGGCGGTTTATGACGAAGTGAACATGTTCCAGGGGTCGATGGATCGCTTCGACATGAAGTTGATCGGCAAGAAGGAAATGTACATTCCCTACAACGCGTACAAGCTTGCGTATGCCGACAAGGGGTCGGGATGCACCGTCGCCGAGGGCCTGCTGACGGCCAATCACGTGAAGTCGGAATGCGTGCGATGGGAATTGCACCGCGTGTGGCACGTGCAGGGCACGCTGAAACAGGGGAAGCGTCACATCTTCAGCAAACGAGACTTCTTTCTCGACGAGGACTCCTGGCATGGTGGCTTGGCTGACACCTACGACGCCGCGGGCAAGCTCTACCACGTGTATATCGGGGCCCTGTCTCCGCTCTACGAAGTTCCCTCCGCGGGTATCGTCCCGAACTACATCGTCGATCTGATCAGCGGTATCTACACATTCGCCCAAGTAGACGATCAAGGTTACGTGGTGGTGTCGCCGCTCAGCGCCAGCTCTCTCGCTCCGGATTCGCTGTCGACGTTCATCGTCCGCGTGCCCAAGTGATATTCCAGAACGGCTCCTAGACGCGCAGAGCCGGTCGACTTCCAGAGAAGCATAAGGGGCGCAACTTGCGCGCACGACAAGCAAGCGTCATAGCACGCGTCGTCGGCCTATTGATAGCATGGGCATTCACTGTTTGTGCCCATGCAGGCTTCAAGGATCCGCTCGATTCGGCCGCGGGCATGACGTCCCTTGCCGCGAAAACCAGACTCACGGCGGTAGCGCGCGCCGGCGACAGGCTCGTCGCGGTCGGGCCTCTCGGGCGAATCGTTTTATCAAAGGATGCTGGACAAACCTGGACTCAAGTCCCGGTACCGGTCAGTTCCGATCTCACAGCGGTGCGCTTCGCCACACCCGACCTGGGCTGGGCCGTCGGCCACGACGGAGTGGTGTTGAACACACGAGACGGTGGCGCGACTTGGACGAGGCAGCTGGACGGAAATGCCGCTGCCGCGGCAATGCTGACGAGATCGCAAAATCGCCCCGATCCGCAGAGCGATGAAACGAAGAAACTCGTTGACCACGCCAAGCGCCTGGTCGACGAAGGTCCCGACAAGCCGTTGTTCGATGTGCTTTTTTTGAACGAGAACGAAGGCTTCGTCGTGGGTGCCTTCAATTTCGCCATGCGTACTCGCGATGGCGGTAAAACCTGGGAATCGATCAGCGATCGAACCTCCAATCCTGAGGCCTATCATCTGTATTCGCTGACCTCGAGCAAGGATAGAGTCTTTCTTGCCGGCGAACACGGCCTGCTGCGTCGCTGGAATGCCGAACTGGAGCGCTTCGAAACCCTACCGAGTCCGTATCAAGGCTCGTATTTCGGCATCATTGCGCAAGAGTCCGACCTCTTCGCGTTCGGCATGCGTGGCAACGCATTTCGAAGCAAGGACGGCGGCCGCAGCTGGGACAAGCTGGATACGCGGAGCGTGGCGAGTATCAATGGTGGAGTGGCGCTGACCGACAAACGCATCGTGCTGGCAACGCAAGGAGGCGCGCTGCTGGTATCCGAGGACCAGGGCGCGACGTTCTCGCAGCAACCTGCCCCGATGCCGCTACCTTGCGCGGGCGTCGCGGCGGCCGGCGATAACGCTGTCGTCGTCGTCGGTTCATTCGGTGTGCGCGTCGAGGCGATCCGGTAGTTCCCAACACATGCAGACCGACGCAACCCAATCCGTCGACATGCCGGTCGTGCGCCACCCACGCGACTTCGACAGGCATTCGGGCAGTGTGCTCGAGCGGATCGTATTCAACTACCGGCCGATATTCATCGGCATATGCGCCATTCTGACGCTTCTGCTCGGGTTCCAGGCGACAAAGCTCGTGATCAACGCCGGTTTCGACAAGATCATCCCTCAAGACCATCCGTACATCAAAAATTACTTTGCGAATCGCGACAAGCTCGGTGGTTTGGGAAACGTGGTGCGCGTCGTGGTGGAGAACGTCGACGGCGACATCTTCGATCCTAAGTTCCTCGAAGCCACGAAGCAGATCAACGAAGCTCTATTCCTGCTTCCAGGGGCCGACCGCGCATGGATGAAGTCCATTTGGATGTCTTCCGTACGATGGATCGAAGTCACTGAAGAAGGCTTCCGTGGCGGCGGCGTGATGCCTGATGACTTCGATGGATCTCCTCGGACGATCGAAAAGCTCAAAACGCAAGTCCGCATGGCGGGAATCGTCGGCAGCCTCGTGTCGTCGGACTTCAAGTCGATCATGATCGTCGTGCCTTTGTTGGAGAAGGATCCGGAAACCGGCCAACGCCTTGATTACGGCGCATTCTCGAACCGTCTCGAAACTACGGTTCGCCAGAAGTATGAATTCGCGCGCGGCGTCGAGCAGGTCGCGCGCGCCCACGAGACCGCTTATGTGAGGGTGCGCATCATCGGTTTTGCGAAGCTGGTTGGCGACCTCATCGACGGGCTGCAAAAGGTGATGACGTATTTCTCGATTGCCGCGGCCGTGGCCGCCGCAATCATCTTTCTCTACACGCGTGACATACGGAGTACGGCACTTGTTGTTCTGTGTTCCTTGGTGGCGGTGGTTTGGCAATTGGGCATCGTTGCGACGATGCGGTATGAGCTGGATCCCTATTCGATCCTGGTGCCGTTTCTCGTCTTCGCGATCGGCGTGAGCCATGGCGCGCAAAAGATGAACGGCATCATGCAGGACGTGGCGCGCGGCACCCACAAGTACATTGCAGCGCGTTACACGTTTCGGCGCTTGTTCCTGGCGGGACTCACCGCGTTGATCGCGGATGCGGTCGGCTTCGCCGTGCTCATGTTCATCGACATTCCCGTGATCAAGGACCTCGCGATCACGGCCAGCATCGGCGTCGCCGTGCTGATCTTTACGAACCTCCTCCTGCTGCCCGTGGCATTGTCGTATGTAGGGGTCAGCGATTCCGCATCCAAACGGAGCCTGGTCGAGGAGAACAAGGAACTGCGCGGTCGCGGCATCGGCGCGGTCTGGGATGCGCTGGACCGGTTCACGACGCGCCGCTGGGCAACGGCCGCGATCGTCGTCTACCTGGCGTTGGCGGTGGGCGGTTACCTGGTCAGCCTAAAACTCCAGACTGGCGACCTCGATCCTGGTGCGCCCGAGTTGCGTGCGGACTCGCGCTACAACCAGGACCTCGCTTACATCAACGCGAATTACCGCCTGTCCAGCGACCAGTTCATCGCGATGGTGAAGACCCGGGATGAAGGCTGCGCGGATTACCGCACGCTCAAGCAGACAGAAAAGTTGACGTGGGCACTTCGCGAAGTTCCCGGTGTACGGTCCGTGACATCGCTCGCCGACAATCTCTCGACGGTCGCGTCCGGTCTCAATGAGGCGAATCCGAAATGGCTCTCGGTTCCTCGTAACAAGGCGCTGATCGGTTCCGCGACGCAGCTCATGATTACCGACTACCCCGAGGCTGTCGACAAGAACTGCTCGACCATTCCGATCGTTGCCTATCTGGCGGATCATAAAGCGCAGACGCTGCAGCGTGTCGTCGCGACCGTCGAGCGCTTTGCCGCTGACAACGACGACCCGGATATCAAGTTTCTGCTTGCGGCGGGACCTGCGGGAATCGAGTCAGTGACCAATATCGTCGTGGAGCGTGCGAGCCGCACGATGCTTTTATATGTTTACGCCGCGGTCATCTTGCTTTGTTGGGTTACGTTTCGTAGTTGGCGGGCAGTGGCCGTAGCTGTGATCCCGTTGATCATCACTTCCATTCTATGCGAAGCGCTCATGGTTTTGCTTGGCATGGGCATCAAGGTGGCGACCCTCCCCGTGATCGCGCTGGGTGTCGGTATTGGCGTCGACTATGCGCTTTACTTGTTGAGCGTCCAGCTGAGCAACCAGCGCGCGGGAATGTCGCTGCCGCTAGCCTACAAACGTGCGGTGGCATTTACAGGGAAGGTCGTTGCACTGGTTGGGATCACGCTCTCCGCGGGCGTGGTGACGTGGGCATGGTCACCAATCAAGTTTCAGGCCGATATGGGAATCCTGCTCACGTTCATGTTCATGTTCAACATGCTGGGCGCACTCGTTCTCATTCCTTCACTGTCGTATTTCATGCTGAGGCGTTGACGATGCCGTTGCCACCGCACTATCTAGTAGTTTGCTTCGGCTTTTTCGCGATGGTTTTCGATGCGTATGACGTGATCGTCTATGGCGCCGCCTTGCCGCTCTTGCTCGCGCATCCGACGTGGTCGCTGACACCGGCTCAGGCCGGTGCAATCGGTGGCGCCGCATTGTTCGGCATGGCTTTTGGCGCCCCTGTATCGGGCTGGCTAAGCGACCGGTTTGGACGCCGAAAGGTGTTTATCGGCTTATTGATGTGGTTCTCATCAATGATGCTCCTGGTCGCGTGGGCCCCGACTCCGGAGCTTCTCGGGATATTCCGGTTCCTTGCGGGCCTTGGCTTCGGCGGCATTCCACCCACGGCAATCGCGCTGACCACCGACTTCGCTCCGAAGCAACGGAGGGCCCTGTTCAACTCGTTGGTGATGTCCGGTTTCGGAATCGGCGCGATTGCCGCGGGAGGGTTGGCGATTGTGCTTCTTGAGCGCATTGGCTTCCGCGGCATGTTCGCGATCGGTGGATTGCCATTGTTCACTCTGGTACCGCTTGCCGTCTGGTTGCTACCTGAATCACCGAACTTCCGCGGCAAATCGAGCGTGCAAACGGGCAGCACAAAGGTCGCGAGTCCCTGGGTAGGTTTGGTGCGCGAGCGTGTGGGTGCCGCTGTGGCGTTGTTCGCAGTCGCGTTTTTCTGGACTTTTTTCCTGGTTTACGGGCTCAATACCTGGCTTACGCAGCTCCTACGCGGCGCCGGCCTCGAACTAAGCGTCGCCCTGAAACTCCTGGTTGTGCTCAACGCGGC
>JALYZH010000344.1 GCA_030948945.1 Gemmatimonadota bacterium
ATACCGGCCAGCCGCTTTTCTCCGACATCAACAGCTTTTTGACCGGCCAGGGATTCGTGCTCGTTGATCTGACTCGTCACTACTGGCAACAATTGAGCGGATCGTGGCAGTTGGTAATGGGTGATGCGCTTTATTTGAGAGACAAGAACAGTCTTGATTCGGGACAGCAAAGGAAACTGGATACCATTGAGCGGGCATACGGTTACGGGAGGCAAAAGACTTTCGTTCGTGGTGCTCATCGTATCTCGCTCTGGCTCTCCAAGTACACTCGCAAAGGATGGTATTACGGTGATGTGGAACTGGGCCAGTGACTAGAAGAGACGGAAAACAGCGCCGCTTCGCGAGACTCGGGATCGCTACCCACGTCGACCAAGTAAATCTTCACCGCTTATCGAAGGCGGGTTGGCCAGAAAGCCAAATTCTCGTGATCAGTCGCCCCAGCCGTTAAACGTATTCTGGGCGCCTAGATAGCGAACTTCCGTCGTCGGGGCGGGAGAAATTTACCGGTAAGTCGGACAGCCGGATCAGCGGACTGTGGGAATAGGTGATGGTATTAGCAGCCGATAACGGTTGGTTTCAACTCGCAAGGTTCAAGGAGCTAAGAACAATGAACGCTGTGGGCATCATCGCGGCGCGTATGGCGTCTACGCGTTTTCCGGGAAAACCGCTTGTTCCGCTTCGGGGGATTCCGATGCTCGGGCACGTGTATTACCGCTCGCGAATAGCCGCGGGCCTCGACGACATTTGGATCGCAACGTGCGATCAAGCAATTTTGGATTACGCGTCGTCCATCGGTGCGAAAGCGGTTCTCACGCGGGAAACCCACGAGCGCGCAACAGATCGTATCGCCGAGGCTTTGCCCTTCATTGAGGAACTCACCGGTAAGCGGATAGACATCGCTACGCTGATACAGGGTGACGAGCCATTGCTCGTACCGGCGATGCTGGACGAGTTGGTAGCCCCAATGCGAAGCGGTGGAGTGCCAACTGCGAATCTTATGTCACCGATCCTGGATGCCGACGAGTTCGAAGATCCGAACACGGTTAAAGTCGTGTGCGATCAGAATGGCTACGCTCTGTATTTCTCACGCGAGCCTATCCCTTCGCGCCGGAAGTATTCTTCACCCGTGCCGATGTGGAAGCAGCTAGGTATGATCGGCTTCACTCGCAGCGCGTTGTTAGAGTACACGACGCTTGCCCCAACGCCACTCGAGCAGATCGAATCAGTAGACATGAACCGGCTGCTGGAACATGGACGGCAGATTTTGATGGTCGAGACATCCCATCAGACTAGCGCCGTCGATACTCCGCAGGATCTGTCGCGCGTCGAGGCGCTCATGGCAGGCGACAAGGTTATCCAATCGTACTTGCAATCTTCTTGAATGAACAAATTAGAAATCCCCGACCGAGAGCTGCACAGCAGTTACATAGGGACTGGGTCAGGCCTTCGCCAAAATCCGGTTCGAGTATGGCGAGTGCGAAACGCTCTTAGTGTAAATTCAAGCTCGACCGCGAGGAGGCCGTTCTGAGTGACTACCCGTTGCGTGTGGGAATCGCTGGATATGGCGTCGTCGGCAAGCGGCGCCGGCAATTTATTGATGCAAACCCGCATCTTCGGACTGTTGCGGTTAGCGACGTGACTTTTGGCGCCTCTGGGAGGTGGCAGGATGGGATCGCCTTCTGCGACTCCTGGGAGAAAATTCTCGAGAAAGAACTCGACGTACTGTTTGTTTCTTTGCCCAACGACCTCGCGCCGATCGCTACGATCGGAGGGCTCGAACATGGTATGCATGTCTTCTGCGAAAAGCCGCCAGGACGTACTGTCGAGGACATCCGGCAAGTAATCAGGTCGGAACAAGCATATCCAGGGCTCAAGCTGAAATACGGCTTCAACCACCGCTACCACGACTCGGTGCGCGAGGCCAAGGACATCATAGATAGCGGTCGATACGGGGCCGTGATCAATCTTCGCGGAATATACGGAAAGAGCACCATTATCCCGTTCTCAGGCGGATGGCGTTCGCAGCGCGCGATCGCCGGCGGCGGGATTCTGCTGGATCAGGGTATTCATATGCTGGACATGATACGCCTTTTCTGCGGAGACTTCGAGGAGATTTACAGTTGCGTGTCGAACGATTATTGGCACCACGACGTCGAGGACAATGCCTACGCGCTGATGAGAAATGCGAAGGGTGTTGTCGCCATGCTCCACTCAACCGCGACCCAGTGGCGCCATAAATTCCGACTCGAAATCACTCTCCGCGACGCGCTGCTTGAGCTCACCGGAATCCTCTCTGGATCAAAAAGCTATGGCGAAGAAAAACTTACTATCGTAGAGCGCGACGATGGCAAGGTAAACGGCTCGTTCCGCGAAGTCACAACTCTGTACCTCGACGATCGCTCGTGGAAGGACGAGATCGACGAGTTTGCTGACGTGATAGTCGGGCAGCGACCTGTCGTCAGTGGCACGAGCCTCGACGCACTGCATGTAATGGAGATGGTTTACCGGATATATTCAGCGGATCCGAGCTGGCAAACAAAGTTCGGTATTCCCGTAACTGACAGTCATGACTGAATCAACCATTGCCACTGTGGAACAGCTGGCCGCGAATGCCGCCAGCCCAGCCTCGTTCGCGACGGCTTATTTCGAACGCCTCAAATGCGCGCTCGACGGAATAGATGTCGGCGAGATATCGCGGTTCGCCGGGGAGCTTGACGCTGCCAGACGAGAGGGCCGCTCGATCTTCGTTGCTGGAAACGGCGGTTCGGCCACTACTGCGACATCAATGGCCAACGACCTTGGCTTTGACATTATCAGGAAGACCGCGACAGAGATGCCCTTTAGAGTCCACTCGCTGACGGATAACAACGCGGTGTTGACGGCCATTTCGAATGATGCCGGATACGAAGATGTATTCGTGAACCAATTGCGCGTCCATTATCAATCCGGCGATCGACTGGTTGTGATTTCAGCGAGCGGCAATTCACCGAATATCGTGCGCGCGGCGAAGTGGGTGAAGGCTGCAGGGGGAACGGTGCTGAGCATGGTTGGCTTCGATGGGGGCGCGCTTCGAGATCTCTCGGACATCGTCGTGCATGTCCCCTCTCAGGCCGGTGAATACGGCCCCGTGGAGGATGCTCACCTCGCCGTGAACCATGTGCTTGCGCACTGGTTTCAGGTGAGATTACGCCTTAGATGAAGCTGGACTTCGACGGCCAGACAGCACTCGTGACGGGTGCGACTAGAGGTATTGGCCGCCAGCTGGCACTTGACTTCGCATCCCTGGGTGCCCGCGTTCTAGTGACGGGAACCGACGAACAGGGGGCTATGCGGTCGGCTAGTTCGCTTTCCGGGAAAGGCCATCGCGGCCTTGCCGTAGACTTTTCTGACGCGGACTCGACTCGTTCATTCATAACGGCATTGGAACTCGAGCCGCGAATAGACGTGCTTGTCAATAATGCGGGCATCAATAGGATCAACCCGGTCGACGCCGTTCTGGACGAAGACTGGCTTGCTGTTCAGCGTGTAAATCTGGAAGCGCCGGTTCGCCTCACCCGCACTGTGTCACGAATAATGAAGGCAAACGCGTACGGGCGGATCGTCAACATTTCCTCGATCTTCGGGGTGATCAGCAAGGAAAAGCGGGCGCTCTACTCGATGACCAAGTTCGGCCTTCGTGGGTTGACGGTTGCTTCTGCGCATGACCTCGCCAGTTACGGAGTACTCGTCAATAGCGTCGCTCCTGGTTTTGTAAGAACCGAGCTTACCGACAAGATGCTCTCCCCAAGTGAGCAGGCTGCTTTGACAGACCAGATCCCCCTTCGCCGGTTCGCTAGGCCGGAGGATATCTCGCCGGTAGTGATATTCCTCGCCAGCTCACTGAATACTTATGTCACCGCGCAGAACGTTGTTGTCGACGGGGGATTCATAAGTGGGTGACACCATACGCGTACGTTCCCTTTTCCGGGAATACCGCGTCGAGTTCAGCGAAGACGCCGTTGCCACGATTCGCCCGCAACTCAAACATGAAGAGACGTTTGTGGTTTGTGATGAACGCGTGTTCAACACTTGGCACGAGTACCTGAGCCCTCTCATCTGTCAAAACCGGCTCATGCTTGTTTCTCCGAGCGAGCAGGCAAAGACAATTGAGAAATCACAGGAATTAATTGAGAAAATGATATTCGCGGGGACGAGAAAGAATCACACGATTCTCGCGATCGGTGGAGGAATCACTCAGGACTTGGCTGCTTTTGCAGCGTCCATCTTGTATCGGGGAATTGAATGGGTATTTCTTCCGACGACGGTCCTCGCGCAGGCTGACAGCTGCATCGGAAGCAAGACATCCATTAATGTCGGGGACAAGAAGAATCTGGTGGGCAATTTCTGGCCGCCTCGTGAAGCTTTGATCGATTTGCGCTTCCTGAATTCGCTGCCGGTCGATGACGTGCGATCGGGAATCGGCGAGATTCTTCACTTTTATTTGTATTCCAATAGTTCAATGACCCGGACGTTGTTGGCCGAGTATTCGGCGCTTCTTCGCGACCGGAGCAAACTCCGTCCTTACATTGAGGAGAGTTTGAATATCAAGCGGGGTGTTGTCGAAGCCGACGAGTTCGATCGAAATGAGCGTCATAAGTTCAATTACGGGCACACATTCGGGCACGCCTTGGAGTCTGTTAGCGGATACGCGATCCCGCATGGATTGGCTGTAACCGTCGGCATGGATATCGCGAATTTTCTCTCGGTGAAGCTCGGCATCATGTCCGAGGCGGTTTTCAACGAGTTGCACGCCCAGCTTATCGTGAATTTCCCTTCGCGTACCTTCAATCTCGGGGATATCGACCGGTATGTCGCGTATCTCGGCAGGGACAAAAAAAATGCAGGCAAAAATTTGGGATGCATCTTGGCTGAGCGACCTGGGCTTTTGCTCCCTCGACAAATCCCTCTTGACGGCGCACTGCGGGCGACGCTCACTGACTATTTCTCCGGCCCGTGGTGGCGCTAAGGGAATCGGCGTGGTCGCGGCCGGATCAATGCGGAACCGCTTGTGCGTCAGTGATCAACCAGAATGAAGCCTGTCCCGAGACTCGCTGATGAACACCACGGATTGGGTCGCGGTCTGTTCCCGTTCCTTTTCTCAAAACGACACTCTGCGCAAGGAGCTGTTAGCGCGCTATAAGAATGTGACATTCAATGACCTCGGCGTGAAGCTGACCGGAGACAGCCTGATCGCCTTTCTTCGCGGACATAGCAAGGCGATCACCGCCCTGGAAGTCATTGACGAATCCATACTCGCGCAATTGCCGGAACTGAAGGTCATCAGCAAGTACGGTGTCGGTCTTGACATGATCGACGTCGATGCGATGCGTGAGCATGGGAAACGGCTCGGCTGGACGGGGGGAATTAATCGTCGCTCTGTCGCAGAGCTCGTGATCTGCTTCGCGATCGCTCTCCTTCGGGCTGTCCCCGCAACTCACCGTGAAGTACTTGCCGGCACCTGGCGTCAGCACGTCGGCGGACAGCTTACTGGGCGAACCGTCGGCATCATTGGTTGCGGCCACATCGGAAAGGAGGTGATCCGGCTCTTAGTTCCGTTCGATTGCACCATTCTTGTTAACGACATTCAGCGCTACCCGGACTTTTACGAAGAGTATCGTGTCACCGATACAGACGTCGAAACCGTGTTAAGCAGAGCTGATGTAGTGACCATTCACATTCCACTGAACCAGAGCACGCGCGGGATTCTGGATGCGCACCGACTGTCTCTAATGAAACCCTCGGCCGTCCTGATCAATACCGCCCGGGGTGGTCTGATCGACGAGAAGGCACTGAAAGATCTGTTGAAAGAGCGGCGAATCGCTGCCGCGGCGTTCGATGTTTTCGACACGGAGCCGCCAACGGATATGGAGCTGCTTTCGCTTCCCAATTTTCTTGCGACTCCGCACATCGGTGGCAGCGCGGAGGAGGCGATTCTGGCAATGGGCAGAGCTGCAATCGATCAGCTGGACGAGCACGCGCCTAACGAGAGGCCACACTGACGGAAGGAACTTTCGTGATTTGGGACTCCGGCGAGGACCCCCCTGAAAACGCCGAGCAAGTGTATCTCTGGAACGGTTACCAAGAGACGCACTCGGTGCATTCCGTCCTGCAATACGTTGAGGCCCACAGTGAAAGTCTGCGGGGAAAGTATCTCAGCTGGATCCATGAGCTTGGCGAGCACGAGATTGAGGGTACAAGACTCATTGACGCGCTTATGCTCGAGGACGGCTTTAGCTACTGGTGGATGACGCTACTGGTGGAAAAAAGTCTGTGGAAGTCGCCTTCGATTACTGATGCTATCCGCGTTCTGGCGCTCGAAGAACTAGTGTTGCAACGAGCGCCCGGCGAAGTGTTACTGGTAAGCACAAACCGCAAACTCCACGAAGTGATACTGGAGTTATGTCAGACACTCGGAATTCAGTACCGCTGGGAGCTTGCTGCCGACCGGCGACCCCGCGGTCTCAGCCTAAGAGCAGCGTTCATCAGGCTGCCGATGCGGATTCAGGCCCTCATTGGCACGTTACGGTACGTCTGGACTCGGTGGCCTTTGAGAGGTGCTCGATCGTCGGCATGGTTCGATGGCGAACGGTCGGTCTTTTTTTGCTCTTACTTTTTTAATATCGACTTTGAACAAACCAGGGAAGGGCGATTTCATTCGCGCTATTGGGGCAACCTGCTCGCAATCTTGGAGAGAGCCGACCTTCACGCAAATTGGCTTCAATTGTATCTGCCTCACGCCGCCGTAACAACTGCTAAGGCCGCCCTTCAGCACATAGGGCGCTTCAATCAGCGCGGCCGCGGGCAGGAGTTTCACACTTTCCCGGAGGCGTACCTCTCGTGGCCAGTCGTCGTTTCGGTGCTGCGACGGTGGCTCTCGCTCAACGCGAGATACCGCCGACTGAGAACTATTAAGGCAGCCTTTCGACCGAAGGGCTCCGCGATGTCTTTGTGGCCGTTGCTAGAGAGGGACTGGGAAGCGTCAATGCGGGGCTCGGCCGCGCTTATCAACCTTCTCTGGATCGAGCTTTTCGATAGAGCACTAGGCGAGGCGCCACGTCAGGCTAAAGGGTTCTATCTTTGCGAAAACCAAGGATGGGAACGGGCATTCATTCATGCCTGGCGCAAACACGGGCACGGCGAGTTGATCGCAGTACCTCACACGACGGTACGATTCTGGGACCTGCGATACTTCGCCGATCCGCGAACTTTTCGATCGTTGGGCGCCGGTGAGGTGCCTCAACCGGACTATGTGGCACTCAATGGCCCCGCTGCCGCGAGCGCGTACCTGAACGCTGGCTTTCCAGATGACCTGATCCGCGAATGCGAGGCTCTCCGGTACATTCACGCAACGCCTGCTAAGGGGTCGAGTCCACCGGTATCGCGACGCGGTGACACGCTCAGACTATTGATCTTAACGGACTATCTTCCCGCCAGTACCGAGAGCATGCTCAAGCTGCTCGAGACAGCAAGCGGCAGCCTCCACCTCAAGCCAACTTATACTGTCAAGCCGCATCCTCATTTCATGATTGATCCAGCCGAATTCAAGTCGCTTCGGCTGGAGGTCACGACGGAGCCGCTGGAGAATATTCTACCGGATTTTGCAGTTGCGTATTCCGCCAATATGACTTCGGCCGCGTTGGATGCATATCTCGCGGGCCTCGAGGTGATAGTAATGCTGGACGATACGCAGCTGAATCTAAGTCCCCTGCGTGGGCAGTCAGGTGTGACCTTCGTGAGCACGCCGCGAGAGCTGGCTGCCGCACTCGATCGCGCTCATGAACATCCGGAAACCAAGTCAAACAGTATGGACTTCTTCTTCCTGGACCCTGCACTCCCACGATGGTCTCGCCTCCTTTCCGGGTGACCACCATTTTCATTCCGCGTTCCGTAAGGTGCATGGCCAGCTCATCATTCATCGAGACTCGCCAACACACCTAAGCCAATCTTCATGCGAAAAATTTATCAAACCGAGTGGCAGGGCGTACCGTTTTCCAGTTTTGCCAACCCCTCGTCAAAGAAGCTCGCTGGGGCAGACTTTTATGAGGCGTTTTACGTAGAGTTTTTTAAGCGATACGAGAGCTGGGACCAGCTTCCGCCGAAATGGCGGAAAACAAAAAAAACCTGGGCCAATTTCATTGCGACTCGAACGCGAAATCGTTCGACGGTCCTCTCGGTCGGTTGCGGTCTGGGGATTGTAGAGCGGTACCTCAGCGCGCAAACCCCCCAAATCGATCTGACCATTCACGAAATCGCGCCGAGTTCGCGGCGGTGGGTAGAAGACGAGTTCAATGCCGACCGAAAGCTCACTGGCACAATCCCGGAATGTTTCCCTGAAGATGTCCAGTTTGATTTGGTCTATCTCGGAACGGTAGACTATGCGCTCGACGATGACAAGTTGGTCAGTCTGTTATCGGCTCTACGAGGATATATTGCTCAACCAAACGGGGAGTGTCTGCTTATCTCCGCAAGCCTCGAGCGCACGCCCGAGACGTTTTCAGAACTCGCCCGTTCGCTGAAAGAATTAGCCAAAGGCGTTCTTAGCAAATTCGGGCTCTATTCGAGGGGTCAGTTCTGGGGTTGGGCCCGAAGCCGAACAGAGTATCAATCGCTTATGCGGCGTGCCGGTTATCGTGATATACGGGACGGATTCATAGATTCTGAAAGGCGCGCACACTACTGGATCGCCGGACACTGAAAACGGCACTCGTAGCTGGTTTGATGGTTCACTCGGACCTAAATAGCTAAATACTGTATGAAGACAATTATCCTCTGTGGGGGAATCGGGACTCGCCTCTCCGAGGAGACGCAGATCAGACCTAAGCCGATGGTCGAGATCGGCGGCCGGCCGATGTTGTGGCACGTGATGAAGGTCTACGAGCGTCACGGCTTTAATGACTTTACTCTGGCGCTTGGGTACAAGGGTGAAGTGATAAAGGACTATTTCCTCAACTACCATGCACGCCAGAGTGATCTCACCGTGAATCTCAGGAGTGGAGAGATCGCCTATAGCAACCCCACCGCCGAGGATTGGCGGATCGCGTTGATCGACACCGGTGAAAAAACGATGACCGGAGGTCGCTTGCTACGCCTCAAGCCGCACGTGCACTCCACAGGAACGTTTATGGTCACGTATGGAGATGGCGTCTCCGACGTCGACATAACCGCTCTCATCGCCTTCCATCGAGCGCATGGTCGACTTGCAACGGTAACAGCGGTGCGTCCATCAGCTCGATTCGGTGGGATCCACGTCGGCGACGGCCAAGTACTCGACTTTACGGAGAAACCGCAGTCCGGCGAAGGATGGATCAACGGAGGCTTTTTCGTGTTCGAGCCCGGAGTTTTCGACTACTTGGGAGGGGACGCTACGGTTCTCGAGCGCGCGCCCCTCGAGACTCTCGCTCGAGAGGGCCAGTTAATGGCGTTTGAGCATTCGGGATACTGGCAGTGCATGGACACCGTTCGGGATCGTGATGCGCTTCAGGCGCTATGGATGACGGGCTGTGCTCCCTGGGTTCGGCAATCATGACCGATGTTTAGTGGCGCTTACCAAGGCCGAAGAGTTCTGGTTACCGGACACACAGGGTTCAAGGGAAGCTGGCTGACAAGTTGGCTGCTAAAACTCGGAGCCCATGTGGTTGGATTCTCGAAGGACGTGCCGACGAAACCCGCAATGTTTGAAGAGCTGCGCCTCGCCGATCGCATCAAGCACGTCGAAGGGGATGTGCGCGACCTGGGTACACTGCGCCGCCTCATTGCTGCTGAACGACCAGATTTTGTTTTTCACCTGGCGGCGCAGGCCATCGTCTCGACTTCCTATGACGATCCCGTCGAGACGATCTCAACGAACGTGATCGGCACGATGAACGTCCTGGACGCTCTGCGCATGGTTGAGCATCCTTGCGTGGCGGTGCTGATTACGAGCGACAAATGCTATGAGAATGTCGAGTGGATCTGGGGCTACCGGGAGACGGACCGGCTGGGAGGGAAGGATGTGTACAGCGGTTCAAAAGCGGCTGCGGAGTTGGTCGTCAGGTCTTATGTGCATTCCTTCTTCGATAATGGACACCCTGTTCGTCTCGCGGTTGGTCGCGCGGGGAATGTTATCGGTGGTGGCGATTGGGCGAGAAACCGGATTGTCGTGGATTGTATCCTGGCTTGGAGCGAGGGACGCTCTGTCGAGATCCGCAATCCAAATTCAACGCGTCCATGGCAGCACGTGCTTGAACCACTGAGCGGATACCTTGCGCTCGGTCAGGCGGTGTCACAGCAACCACAACTGCATGGGGAAGCGTTCAATTTCGGACCCCGCGCCGAGCAGGATCACACGGTTGTGCAGCTTCTCACCGATCTGGGCCGGCAATGGGGACTTGAAAATTCCAATCAGGCTTATAGGACGCGGGGTGACGCATCATTCCACGAGCCTGCGCTTCTAAAGCTGAATTGCGACAAGGCTCGCGCCTATCTCCGATGGGAGCCCAATCTCGACTTTGATGAGACGGTGCGCATGATCGGCGACTGGTACGGGGCGTACTATCGGAAGAGCGGGGACATGTACGCACTGACGCAGAGCCAGATCGAACAGTATGAGCGTGTGGGCCGCGAACGCAATCGGGTATGGTCGGCAGCGTGATAACCGAGATCGGTCCCGGCAGAGACCTGCTGGAAGGCGTAATCATTTCGGAATTGCGTCAGTTCACCGATGCTCGTGGGTCGGTTTTGCACATGCTCCGAAGCGACGACGCGGAATTCACGAAATTCGGCGAATGCTACTTTTCCGAGGTACTTCCCGGCGCGGTGAAGGCATGGAAGCGTCATCGAGTACAATCCCAACACTTCGCGGTCCCGGTCGGCAGGATTCGACTGGCGATCTACGACGACAGGGAAGGGAGCCGGACCAGGGGTCGCCTGCAGACCGTCGAGCTAGGCCGGCCCGATGCATATTTCCGTTTGCGAATACCGCCCGGCTTGTGGTACGGGTTTGCGTGCATTAGCGACGTGCCTGCATTGCTGGCGAACTGTGCAGACCTTCCGCACGACCCGGCAGAGGCCGAACAAAGGGCGAGCGCCGACCCTGAAATTCCGTACCGCTGGTAAGCGGGCGTCCCGGATGAGCAGAATGCCTGATCAGAAATTGATACGACTGTCGAAATCCTGCCTGAGCTCCGCTGAAAAACAGGCTGTGATGGGTGTGCTCGATCGTGAGTATCTGGGGATGGGCGCGGACGTCCAGCAGTTTGAGCGCGAGTTGGAGGCATTTTTTGGGCGGCCTGCAGCCTGTGTCGTGAACGGAACAGCTGCTCTGCATCTCGCGGTGCAGTGCTGTGGCATTGGACGGGGGGACGAAGTCCTTGTGCCATCGCTGACCTACGTCGCTTCGTTTCAGGCGATCTCCGCAACAGGGGCTAGACCGGTTGCGTGCGATATCGACGCCGAAACCTGCATCCTTGACTGGCGCGACGCCGAGCGGCGGCTGACATCGCGCACCAGGGCGATAATGCCGGTTCATTACACTGGCGGAGTGGGCGATCTGGATGCAATCCAATCCTTTGGGCATCGCCATGGTCTCCGGGTCATCGAGGACGCCGCTCACGCGATCGGCACCACGTATCGCGGCAAACGAATTGGTAGTTACGGCGATGTGGCATGCTTCAGTTTCGACGGAATCAAGAACATCACGAGTGGAGAGGGTGGCTGCGTCATCTCCGATGACCCGGCTTTACTGCGAAACGTCCAGGATGCGCGGATGCTTGGCGTCGAAAAGGATACCGAGAAGCGATTTACTGGCGCCCGCAGCTGGGAATTCGACGTCAGCGCCCAAGGTTGGCGATATCATATGAGCAACCTGATGGCCGCCATCGGTGTTCAGCAGCTGAAGCGATTTCCGGAAATGGCAGCCGCTCGGCAGTCCCTGGCGCGCCGGTACGACGAGCTGCTGCACCGCCATCCACGTATTCGACCACTCCCTCGCGACTATGACACCGTCGTGCCACACATCTACGTCGTCCGGATCAACGACCTGGGGGATCGGAAGGCGCTGCAAAACCAGCTGTTGGAACAAGGTATTCAGACCGGCATTCACTACCAGCCGAACCACACCCTTACGCGCTTTCGCGACCTCCGCGCGCTTCCTTTGCCGGTAACTGACGCAGTCTTCCCGACGTTGCTGACGCTGCCTTTACATCCGGACGTGACGGAAGACGATGTGGAGTTTGTATGTGAGCGGCTCAAGGCGTGCCTCGATGACTAGCCAACCCTCGTCAGTGGTTGGAATCGACTGGCAACCGCTGGTTAGCGTGATAATGAATTGCTACAACGGCGAGAAATACCTGAGGCAAGCCATCGAAAGCGTGTTCGCGCAGACCTACGCGAACTGGGAAATCATTTTTTGGGACAATCAGTCGACGGACAAGAGCGCCGAAATCGTCAAAAGTTTTGAAAGCAGGCGTCTCAAATATTTCTATGCCCCAAATCATACGTTGCTGTACGAGGCCCGGAATCATGCTATCGAGAAGGCCAGCGGAGACTTCATTGCTTTTCTGGATGTGGACGACTGGTGGCTGCCGACCAAATTGGAAAAACAGATTCCGCTATTTGCAGATCCGCAAGTAGGATTGGCCTGCGGCGTTTTCTGGATGGAGGACGAGCGAAAGAACAAGCGCCGGAGATCGCATCAGCGCCCCGTGCCGACTGGTTGGGTGCTTAACGACCTATTGAAATCGTACTTTGTTGGAATGCCGACGCTGGTGGTGCGACGTTCTGCGTTCGATTCGCTCGACCACCCGTGCGACCCACGTTATCACGTGATAGGCGATTTCGATCTGGTCGTTCGCCTCGCTATGAAGTGGAAGCTGGCCGGCGTCCACGAGCCGATTGCGTGCTATCGCCTTCACGGCAATAACGAGAGCGTGAAGCAGCTAAAGCGGTGGACAAAGGAGTTGGAACAGTGGTACTCAGAGATGGCGACGGTGGAACCCATCCATTCGTGTTCCAATCTCCCGTTCGTCAAAAGCCAGTTCTTATATCTGGACGCGAAAGATCGTATCCTCCACGCTGACAGAATGGGAGGCTACAGACTGCTCGATCGCCTGCCTTGGGGGATTCGCAAGCTGAGGATTTGGATGGCTCTTTTTACTCCGCCTTTTGTCCTACGCAGGCTGACCTGAAACGCCCAAGCTCTTTTTTGAGATGTCTCGCGTCTGGCGGGTGATCCTAAGCTCACCTGAGCGTTCCACAGCATGCTGAGTCTTCCGAAGCTTAAGAACGTGCTCTGGTTCTGCGCAGTGCTGTTGCTGGCCCTGTCTTTCCCGATCCAGGTCATCACCGGCAGTCCATATCCTTCCCTGCTACCTTACGTGATCATTGGCGGCATACTCGTGCTGCGGTCATTGTCTCCGGGGCGCTTGAACGGGAGCGCAAGAACAGCGTCGCGGTTCAGCAATATCAGCGGGATGGTGAGTCTATATCTATTTCTTGTCCTGTTGGACACAGGTTGGCAGGCAAGTCTCGGAGTAATCAGCTTTTACGAAACACTCACCGCTCTGACAATCTACCTGCTGCCTGTCGTCTGGTACTGGTACTTTCGCCGATCGGCCTCCGAGAACGAAATACGAACGATCCTGCTTGCAATAGTGCTTGCCGGTCTGATTGCCGGCATTTACTTCGCTTACGACTCCTACGAGAAGCTCGCCCTCGGCCATACAACCGCGTACGCCAACCAGGCATTCCTATATACGATCGCAAGGAAGGGTACGGACGCGATGAGTGAGAACCCCGCGCGGGTAGCCTCCGGCTATCGAAGCTTCGGCCTCCTGGAAACGCACTCTGTATCGGGTGCCTGGGTCGTTTTGGGAGCACTGGCGGCGCTGTCATTGTTACCACCGAAACGGAAGGCTTTCCGTGGGTTAACGATTCTGAGTTTCGGGGCGATACTGCTCCTCGGACTCAATTTCACAACGATTGTTGCATTCGGTGTCATAATGATTGTGGTCGAGTTCGGCGGTATCCAGCTCCTGGTTGGCAAGGTCTCTTTTGCGGTCGCGAAAAATTTGGCGGCACTCGCTTTGATTGGTTTCCTTTCCGTAAGGGTGGCACTATGGGTGGCTCGCGGGCCAATGTCCGAGTTCATTTTAGGGAACCTTGCCGGTCAAAAGGACCTCGCACTTGGGACCGGCGATGCAGGGCTTAGCATGTCTGGTCTCGTGGGCTCGTACTTTGCCACTTACGTTCAACATGTCTCGGACTATCCACTTACTCTTTTGCTGGGCGACGGCTTTACGAGTTACGGCATGCCCAAAGGCGGCGATGTGGGTTTTATCGAGTCGATTGCGAGGCTTGGCCTTCCGTTTTTCGTGGCCCTCATGTACGGCCTGTTCAGGCTAGCGAGGAGTGCGATTCGTCAAATCGGAGTTAGACGAGAGTTGCGTCCTACGAGAATGCTTCGGTTCGCACTCTGCGTAACCCTTCTTATTGTCGTCACGGAAGTTCATTACACCGTCTGGACCTCGAAATCGGTATTGCCGATTGTTTTCTTCGCGCTCGCCCTTTACGATCGCTACCTAGTAGACCGCAGCCCGGCGCCCGTCGTCAATGAAAACATCGCTCCCCCCGCGCTCGCCGTTCGATGAAGACAATGGATCGGTAGTGTGGTCGTCGCCCTGACCGCCGTCATTGGCAATCCGGCGCGGCTGCTGCTCAACTCCTGATGCCAGCTTATCGCGGCAAGCGCGCGCTCGATTTGGGCCTCATGACTCTCAGCGCGCCGTTACGAAGAGCACAGCCGTTGCCGGGCCAACTACGATTCTGAACTGGACCAACGGCGGAACTGCGAGCTGGTACCACTTCGCAGTGGCGATCCAGGATTTGGCACTCGCGCGAAGGATCCTATCAGATATGAAGCCAATTCATCCTATCAAAACGGCTCAATGTGTGCAGTGGGATGCATCGCGACCGGCCTACAGTGCCTTGGAGTCAAGCGCGACGTACGCTCTTATTGCTGCTCCCGACCGATGATTGGCGAACTGCCCCTTCATGTACCATAGACGAGATGGCGGACACTGCCTGGAACCGTTAGCCAATCACAAGGACCTAGCGCCTAGCCCGACGGAGGAATCCTGTTCAGCAACTCCCAACGCATTGCGCACGGCTTCGGTGATGGAATCCGCATCCATACCATAGCGCGAGCGCAAATATTCCTGACTCCCAACCAGGTGCGGAGCGCCGGCCTGAAGTGCTATCCGCCTGAAAACACGTGGAGTGATCCCAGCGTCGAGACAGCACTCCGCAACCGCCCCACCCAGTCCACCGAGGATCGTGTGCTCTTCCACGGTTACGATCCCCCCTGTTTCACTGGCTGCGGCTAGAACGGCATCACGGTCCAAAGGATTGACGGTGTGCATGCTGATCACACGACACGACACCCCTTTTTTGGCGAGTCGTTCGGCCACCTCGAGCACCACCTTGAGGATGCCGCCGGCGGAGATGATGGCGACATCATCACCGTCGCGCACAATACGCGCCCGCCCGAGGACAAAGCTTTCACCTGGTTTATGAGTGCTGTCGGCCGAAGTCTTGTCGAGCCGTAGATAGCATGTTCCGGGAGTGTCGGTGAGAGCCGTCACCGCTTCCTGCGCTTCCCAAGTGCAGCCCGGAGCAACAACTGGTATTCCGAGCGAACGCATGATCGAAAGATCCTCCGTCGCGTGGTGTGACATCCCGAGCGCTCCGTAGCTGAAGCCCCCTCCGATAGCCACGACTTTCACATTTGCATCATGATAGGCGGCATCGTTACGAATCTGCTCGAGGCAACGCAACGTGGTGAAGTTGGCAATCGAATAGGTAAAAACGATTCGGCCTTCGAGTGCGAGGCCTGTCGCAACGCCCGTCATGTTCTGCTCGGCTACGCCGATGTTGAGGAATTGCCTGGGAAAGCGTCGCGCGTATCCATCGAGCACACCATATCCGAGATCACCGGTGATCAGAAAGACCCGGTCGTCGGCGGCAGCGAGAGATTCGAGACGCGCCACAAAAGCATCTCTCATGGCTTCTGAAGCTCGCGTTCGGCGTTGGCGAGCTCCTCACCCTTGGCGGAGCGATAATGCCAGAGCACGGAGTGCTCCATGAACGACACTCCCTTCCCCTTCACTGTGTTCGCGATGACGCAGCTCGGCTTGCCGAGCTCCAGTGGAAGAGATGAGAAAACCGCCCCCATTGCATCGTGATCATGACCATCGACTTCGATCACTCCCCAACCAAAGGCACGCCATTTATCGGCGAATGGCTCGAGCCGTATCGTTTCTGCCACAGGCCCGAGGCTCTGAATCTTGTTGTAATCGATGATCGCGATCAGCTGGGTCAGGCCGTGATGGGCAGCGAACAATACTGCCTCCCAATTTGAGCCTTCATCGCACTCTCCATCGCTGAGGAGAACGACGACGCGGTGTTGCTTGTCATCGAGCTTGGCTGCGAAGGCCATTCCCGCCCCAACCGAAAGTCCGTGCCCGAGGGATCCTGTCGACAACTCGACTCCCGGAATTCCTTTGTGGGAGACGTGTCCGCTCAGATCCGATCCATCCTGATAATGGCTCGACAATTTGTCGATGGAGAAAAACCCCCGCTCGGCGAGTGCCGCATAGACCCCAGCACCCGCATGCCCCTTGCTCAGAATGAATCTGTCGCGATTCTGCCATTTTGGGTGGTTGGGATCAACCTGCAGCACCCCGCCGTAGAGGACGGCGAGAATGTCCGCCATAGAGAATACAGATCCGATGTGCGAACTCCCTCCGAGGCTGGTCATGCGCAACGCACTCACGCGGATACGACGCGCGAATTCGCGGGAATCGAGCGGCGCCTGATTCATGCTATCACGCGGAAGGGTTGTGACCGATGCATTTGCCTATACAGCAACTATTCGATTTCGGCAAAAGAAATGTAGGGGTCCCATTCGAGTCGCTGAAGCCGCAACTTCCCAAGCCCGAGAGTTTGCAGCACGGCCAAGGTTTCGCCGGGCCAAAACGGGTTATCGAGCTCGTCAAACGCAAGAATAGCCCCTTTTGGCATGCGGGGTACTAGCGTTTGCAACGCAGTCTTCGTGGGTTCGAATAAATCGCAATCGATAAACAGCAGGCTGACGACAAGGTGCGGATGCGAATCCACAAACGCAGGAACGGTGGACTCAATGTCGCCTTTTATCAGTTCTACCTTCGGAATGTGACCGAGAAAGCGGTCACGGTCGTACTGCACAACCAGCTGCTTAAGCTCTTCATGTGAGGATGCGCCGAGATCCCCGACTTTGCTTGTGGTGAAACCGCTGCGATCCTCGGCACCGACAGAGGGAAACCCTGCAAACGTATCGAAACCGTAGATGCGCCGTGTGAGATTCTCAGGCTCCAGTATTGTGCTGATTTTGGCCCACGACATCAGACCGAATCCCCGAAAGACGCCGCACTCGACGACAGATCCCTTGACGTGAAGCACGCGCTTGAAGAGCTCATACATTGCAAGAAACCGTTTGAGATGCTGACGCCGCACATATTTCGGAAAATTCTCGAGGCGGGCCTCGACGGGATCCGCACAAGCAGAAAAAATCCTTTCTATCTCCTTGCCAACTTCATTCTCGGTTGCAGTTCGGAAGACTTGCACTCTGGGCCTTAGCTTAGTTAGACAGTCCAAGCATCAATTTGAGTCAGGAACTACTCGCTCTTCGAATAGTTTGTCCCACCTCGCACAATTCTACTCATTCCAGTGAGTTTCAGCAGAACCTACCACGCTTCCAAATATAGCAGTGCGCTGCCTCTCGCCAGTGCACGCGGCAGGCGGCAGCTCGCGATGTGCGCTGCCGTTTTATTCGACACGTCACGCGCTTTGCGTAAGCCTCGCGGCAGCTATGCGACGCCCGTTATACTTCGCTATTTAGGTTCAAGGGGCGAACAAGTTACCATTGGTAATCTTAAAACGGTCCTCCGATGGACCAGGACAGATTTGCTCACGCGGAGATGCATGCCTTGACGCATAAGGCACGCATTGGCTACGAGCTCGCCAAGCGGGTTTGCGACATATGTGTCGCCGGCGTCGGTGTCGTGCTCATTTCCCCATTGCTCGCGGCAATTGCAGTCCTGGTCGGTCTAGACTCCCCAGGACCCGTCCTCTACAAAGGGCGTCGCACCGGCATGCGCGGCGTGCCGTTCAATATTCTCAAGTTCCGAACTATGTGCGTCGGCGCGGATCGGGCGGGAACGACAACGGCAAAGAACGATGCGCGAGTCACGCGGGTTGGACGCTTCCTCCGACACTGGAAGCTCGACGAGCTCCCACAGTTGTTCAACGTACTTCGCGGCGAAATGAGCTTGGTCGGACCACGGCCAGAGGTGGAAGAGCACACGCGCGCATACGACGAGCATGAACTCGAGATCTTGACCGTTCGGCCTGGAATCACTGACTACTCTTCGGTGCATTTTATAGACCTTGCAGCCGCGCTTGGAGATGAAAACCCGCACGACGTCTTCCTCACCACCGTCCGCGCACAAAAAAACGCTCTGCGGCTAGAGTATGTCCGCCGACGCTCACTTATGGAGGATATTAGGATCATCGCACTTACCGCCTCGGCACTTCTGAGGAAGATGGCCCGCCACAAGCCGATGGGCTGATGGATTACGGATTATTGGGAACGACGGACTGCTCTATCTCCCGGATCGGGTTTGGTTGCGCCCCGATGGGTGGATACGACTATGGAAGGGTGAATGACGATGATAGCATCGCGGCGGTTCATCGGGCTCTCGAGCTAGGAATCAACTTCTTCGATACTGCTGATGTCTACGGCCTGGGACACTCCGAAGAGGTGCTTGCACGTGCGCTCGGCGAGCGTCGCCACGAGATGATGATCGCTACGAAATTTGGCGTTGCCTTTGACGAAAGCGGCAAGACGTGGCGTGACACGAGCCCTTCGCGAGTTCGGGTGGCGCTCGAAGGAAGTCTCCGACGGATGCGGCTAGAGTCCGTTCCACTGTTTCAGCTACACTGGCCGGATGGCCGAACTCACCTTGCGGACACGATGGCGGAGCTGGTGCGCTGTCAGGAGGAAGGCAAAATCCGTTTCATTGGCTGTTGCAACCTTACCGTTCCGCAAGTTACAGAGATGCAACTGGTGGGACGTGTCGAGTCAATACAGTTGCCTTTCAGTTTGCTGGAACGGCGCCACGCGCCAACTTTCGCATCCTGCGCCGAGGTGTTCCAAATGAGCGGTCTCTCATACAGCTCTTTGGCACACGGGGCTCTGAGCGGCCGTACGCCGGATCCGGCGCGATTCACCGAAAGCGACCTCCGCAGCCGATCTCCCGATACCTGGCAACAGGTACTCTCAGCAGCAAAAGCGTTCGCGCCGCGCCTCAATGAATTTGGTCAGCGAATAGGAAGAACACCTGGCCAGATCGCCGTCCGCTGGGTGCTGGATAAAGGCGGAATAACTGGCGCGATTGTGGGCGCAAAAAGACCGTGGCAGATAGAGGAAATATCTGATGCGGTCGGCTGGCAACTGGACATCGACGTCAGCCGATCACTCGACGCCGTGCTGACGTCCTCCCCGAAGGCGGAGCCAGGTCGTAGTCCTGATCCGCCTTGAGGCGAGAGGACTCATGAGGAGGACGAGATTTTCGGAGGAACAGATCATCGGCGTGCTCGTCGTGTCGTCGATCCCCAGGCCGCAGATCGTTCTCGCGCATCGTCGCCACGCATAGCTACCTTTACGTCACACGCGGAGCTATTTTTACGTCAATTGAGATGGAATCAGGTTCATATCATGCCAGGCGATCACTGCCGGTCATTGTAAGTGTCGTAATCGCAACACGGAACGATGCCCAGCGGGTTGGGTTCGCGATCGTATCGGTCCTCAACCAGACCCTCTCTGAGTTTGAGCTGATTGTTGTGAATGACAACTCGACCGATGGGACCGCACGCGTGCTCGAACGCTACAGAGAGGCGGATTCGCGAATATCGGTAATTACCAATCCCAAACAGTTGGGCCGTGCGGGTGCGCGAAACGTAGGGATCATGGTCGCACGCGGCGAATTCATCGCGGTGCTCGATTCGGACGATATGATGTTTCCGGAGCGCCTCAGTCGCCAAGTTGAGTTCATGCGCCGCAATACCGCGGTGGGCGTCCTCGGCACAGCTGGAGTCTTCGACATGGAAGGTCACTATCACGATAAACACACGCCCACCGATGGCCCTGTCATTCGTCGCAATCTGAGCCGCGGACGGAATCTGATACTGAACTCGTCCATTCTATGTCGCAAATCTGTTCTTCTGTTAGTCGGTGGCTACCAGTCATCGCCATACAGTCCCACATTCAACGAGGACTATATCACTTTTCGCACGCTCCGCTCACACACTGAGTTTGCCAATCTGGAGACTCCGTTGATTCTCGTCTGCCCCGATGGCATCGTGAACCCAAGGGTTATCAGAAAAAAGTTGCGCGAGATGAACAGGTATGAAGTTCATACGTTGCCGGATTCACTATCCGTAGCGAGGATCCTAGGACTCCTTTTGCGTGGATTAGTGGCCTGGTTGCCGGACTCCCTTCTTGGCGCTCTGTACAACCACCGCTTGCGTGCGTGGCCGTCGAGCCAGCACGCGGAAACGATTCGGGAATTGAAGCGGCGTGTCGAAGAGCAAAAGTCAAACATTGAGCGCACAGGTACCATGCGTCGGATGGGAACTTGAATTGCGGCCAGTAGCACATGCGACGGCCGGGTCGTGAGCTCGCCGCGAGTTGAGGCCAGGAGTGCGGGTCTAGGTACCCGACTATAAGCATTGACCTGCGCCCTGCGCAGCCCATCACCACCCGAATATTATCGTATGGCAACCGCAAATCAGGTTACGGTTTCGACGGGTCGCGCTCCCAAAGCCGCGCTCCTGATGCGGCTCGTGCGCACC
>JALYZH010000345.1 GCA_030948945.1 Gemmatimonadota bacterium
GCTCTTCGTCACCGAATCCTTCGACCAGCTCTATAAGGCAGTGGAGGAAGCGGGACGAAGGATTGGCGCGATTCGTTAGCCGTCGACGCCTTCCCTCGTGTCGGGCGACGGGTAACTAATCAACCAACTTTTTCGCTGTATTGGGGTAGGGAATGGCTGGTCAGGAGTGTCAGCTAGTTGTTGGAGCGGACGCGGTCGAGAAGGTTGATCAGCGAGTCGACATCGTTGGGTTCGAGCACGGCTACCGCTTGGGCGTCCCACCGGTTCACCGGCTCATCCAGCTCGTTCAACAGCTCCAGTCCTTTGTCCGTTATGCGACAAAAGACTCGGCGGCGGTCTTTGGCACAGGGAACACGGGCGACCAGTCCTTTGCGCTCCAGTCGGTCGATGAGACGTGTTACGCCGGGAGTTTGTTCGATCATACGCTCGCCAATCGTCAATGTAGGTAGGCCGTCCGGGCCCGCCCCTCGCAGAATACGCAGCACGTTGTACTGCTGGGGCGTGATTCCGTGCGGCTCGATGACCTGCGCGAGGCTGCGCTTTACGGCGTCGGCAGTCCGCAGCAGGCCGAGTGTCGCCTGTTGCTCGCGCGAGCGAAAGTTTTCCTGCGGCTTCGGGTGGGACGCCATAGTCTGAGTCTATTTAGCGCTATCACGCTGGGCAAGCAAATGAGGGTGTTCGCGGCCGAAAGACTGCAGCAGACCTTATCGTCACTCTAGTGTACTAAACCTGCTGTAAATTGTCCCAACCCCAACCTTCTTCGACCAATCACCATGCGCCTATTATCAACCGCGGCTCTTCTGACTTCCATAGCGTTTTTTAGCGCGTGCGGTTCCGATCCTACTGGCATGGGGAGCACTTTTGCTGTCGCGGGCGGTGACGGTCAGACAGCGTTTGCTGGAACACCGGTGCCGACGGCAATCGTTATTGCTGGCGCTAACGGCCAGGCGACGTTCTCCATCAAGAGCGGAGGGGGTAGCCTTTCGAATACGGTCGGCCAGGTGAACTCCGATGGGACTATTACTGCGCCGACCTGGACACTCGGGAAAAGCGATGTCCCGCAAGAGCTGCTGGTCACTTCCGGATCGCAGACCATTGTAGTCAGCGCCACAATAAAGACCAGCTACAAGCTCGAGGTTCGGTTTTTTGGCACGACCTTGACTGCGAGCCAGACGGCTTTGTTCACGAACGCCGCTGCTCGCGTTCGGGGGATGATCGTGGGCGCGGTACCGCCGGAGAATGTAACGGGGACCGGCGTTTCGCCTGACTCCTGCGGCTCGAAGGGAGTGGGGCTCCTGTCGGAAACGATCAACGGTCTGATCATCTATGCTTCCATCGATTCGATCGATGGTCCGAACAAGATCCTGGCACAGAGCGGACCCTGCTACATTCGCAGCGCCACTGACTTCCGGACTTTGCTCGGCATCATGAAGTTTGACTCCGCCGACGTGACCTCTTTGGCTAATTCTGGAAATTTGCAGGAAGTGATCACCCACGAAATGATGCACGTAGTCGGGTTTGGCTCCTTTTGGCCCAAGAACGACAAGAATCTTCTGATCAATGACACCACCCCTGCCGTGGCCTACATTGGCGCGGGCGGCATCGCTGGTTGTAAGACTTTTGCCCCGGTTACATGTGCCAATTCCGTCCCTGTCGAAGGCACACGAGGAGGAGTTGGAACCCTTTATTCCCACTGGAGTGAATCAACGTTCAACAACGAGCTCATGACCGGATTCATAAATCCCGGTAGGAATCCCCTCAGCGTCATGACCGTCCGATCGTTCGAGGACCTGGGTTACGTCACGAACCCCGCAGCGGCAGATCCGTACACGCCGCCCGCCGGCACTGCCTTTAGGGCGAGCGTGGTCGCCGCCAGCGCCGCGTTGGCGACAGACGTATGGGAAAAGCCGCTCGCTCATGCGCCTCGGATTCCGGGGAGTAAGTGATGACGGCCATTATGAAGGCATCAGTGATATTCGCCGCGGGCCTCGTCGCCGGCTGTGGTCCCTCGGCTCAGTCGAGTGCGGACACGTCGGTTGCTGCAACCACATCAACAATCCCGGCGGTCAGCGCGGGGCCCGGCGACAGCGTCTCGGGCGGCACTTCCAGTCAGACCGGTACTGTTACGGTCGCGAGTGGAGCGAAAAAGACCAAGGTCGGTTCGACGTCCAGTAAAAAGTCTGCGTCGACTCGGCGCGCGAGCAGCTCTGTGGCGGACACCGGGATTCTCGGCCGCGACAGCGTAATTCGCTTTCCACGCCGCTGGCCCGGGCAAGCCAGCTCGACACCAGTTCGCAAATAGCCGCGCTCAGACGTCTCGCAGGGCGGCGATTGGTGTCTCCCTGAACACATCCCGTCCGGCGATTAATCCGATCAGCAGAGTCAGCGCTACGATCACCGAGGCGATGCCGGCGACCGGCATGATTGGCAGAGCGAACGGCATCTTGAACACGTAGCGCACTACTGCCCAACCCCCCGCGATCGAAAGCACCATCCCCGTCAGGCCGCCCAGCACTCCCAGCAGGGAATACTCGGCAAGCAGAATCTTCCCGATCTGACCTCGTGTGGCTCCGAGGGTCTTGAGGAGCACTCCTTCACGAACGCGCGCGCGACGCGTCGCAGACACGGCGCTGAACAGGACGGGAATCGCCACCGCCAGGCTGAAGAGCGCCATGAATCGAATCGCCAGCGAGACTCTTTCCACGATGCGATCAACGGTGCGCTTGATCGACGTTAGGTCGATACTCGAAATGTTCGGAAACTGGTTCACGACCGCGCGCTGAAGAAGCACCACCGCGTTCGGATCATTCACCTGTGCCAGCAGCACGTATTGCTTTGGCGCGCTCTCCAGTACGGGCGGCGCAAAGACGACGAAGAAATTCGGCTCGAACCGCGTCCAGACGACTTTTCTCAGGCTCGTGATACGGGTGGGAATCTCGACGCTCTGTACGTTCCACGTAATTATGTCGCCGAGTTTGACATCAAGTTCCTTCGCGATGCCTTCCTCGAGAGAAATCTCACCAGTGTCCCGCGCGACACGAATCGCCGAGTCTCCAAACCATTTCCCGCTGACTATCGTCTCGCTCGCGGCCGGCTTGTCGCGAAAGGTCGAGCGGAATTCGCGCCTGAATGCCCAACCCGCGCGATGACCCGGTGTCGCCGGCTTGATATCGGTGATTTTCTTTCCGTTGATCGCCGCAATGCGCATGGTGACCACCGGTGCAGTTTGAACGACGGCATTGCCCCGAGCCCTCACGATGGAATCCAGCGCAGCTGCCTGATCCTGCTGGACATCGAAGAAGACCACATTTCCGCGCGATTCCGCGGCGGCGGTCGTGAATCGGCGCAGGATATTGTGCTGCACGAGGTAAAGC
>JALYZH010000351.1 GCA_030948945.1 Gemmatimonadota bacterium
TTCTCGGCGAGCGGGGAATCAATCTGTCGGGCGGGCAGAAGCAACGCGCTTCACTCGCTCGCGCGCTGGCCAGAAAGCCAAGCATCGTGCTGCTCGACGACGCGCTGTCCGCGGTCGACACACATACGGAGGCGGAGATCCTGCGGGCGCTTCGGGAGGCACTGGCGGGCAGGACCGCGCTCATCGCGTCGCACAGAATCAGCGCGATACGTGACGCATCATGGATCATCGTTCTGGAGAAAGGCACGCTCGTCGAACAAGGACGCCATTCCGAGCTGATGGGGATGCGCGGTCGCTACTGGTCGCTGCTGCGGCGGCAACAGCTGCTTGACGCCGTCGAGTCGGATACGTTGGCAACCGATGTCCCAGCAACTACAATATGAGAATGGCCGACCGGCTGGATCCCGCCGCCTTGAAACAGCGGCTGAAGTCGCTTGAAGCACAGGCAAAAGAAGCGCAGAGCACGATCGACGAGCTGAAATCGCGGGACGCGCTGAAGACGCAGTTTCTCTCCAACATCTCCCACGATTTGCGAACACCTCTCGCCGCGATCATCACTCACGCCGAGATCCTTCGCGATGGAATGCTGGGTGATCTGAATCCCAAGCAGCGCGACAGCGTGCGGGGAATCGTGAACGGCGGCCAGCAGCTCCTCGACATGATCGACGAGATATTGACGTACGTTCGCGGAGCGAGCGATCAGGTGATGCTCGCGCGCACAGATTTCTCGATCACCGAGGTGGTCGATCAGGTGCGGATGCTCAATCAGCCTCTTGCTGCGAAGAAGCATTTGACTATCGAGAGACTCAACGGAGATGATCTGCCTCCTGTTTACGCGGATCGTGACAAGCTGAAACACGTTCTCGGAAACCTGATAGGAAACGCGATCAAGTTCACGCCCGACTCCGGTCGAATCTGGATCAGTCTCTCGAGGCGGGGAAAGAACGCGGAGGAGCTGTTGGTGGAAGTCGGAGACACCGGGCGCGGCATTGCGCGTGATCACCACGAGCTCGTATTCCGCGAATTTGCCCAGGTCGACGCATCGCCGTCGCGCCCGCATCACGGCACAGGCCTGGGCCTCGCGATCGCGCGCAAGCTCGTGGAGCTGCACAACGGCACTATCTGGGTTGAGAGTGAGCTGGGCAAAGGAAGCCGGTTCTTCTTCGCGCTGCCCCTCAACGTGGCCCGCGAATAAGTGCCCGGTCGCATTCTCATCGTGGAGGACAGCTCACTCGTGACGGACGCGTTCTCCATTCTCTTCAGCGAGTCGGGTTATGATGTCGAAGTGGCCGCCACTGTCGCGGAAGGAATCGAGCGCGGCACGGCAAAGAACGTCGACATCATGCTTCTGGATCTGTCGCTTCCAGACGGCGACGGGCTGGAAGTGCTCGAAGCCTTGCGGGCGCGCGGCGTACCACCTCGAGCGACGCTGGCGATGACGGGCCACGACGACGCGAAGACGCGTCGCGCCTGCCTGGACGCCGGTTGCGTCGATGTCCTGCTCAAGCCACTACCAATCGGCGACCTCCTACGGCACATCGAACGCCACCTGGCATAACAGAGCGGCGCGCGAGGCCGCGCGCCGGACCACTCCTCCGCTGGTACTATCGAACGAAGTACCGTCCGTTCGCGAGGGAGAAGCGCGCGCGTCCGCCCCAGCGCGGTCTCATCATGCTGCAGATCGATGCACTGGCCTACTCTGATCTTCGGCGCGCCCTCGAGCTGGGATTGTGTCCGACGATTGCGCGCCTCCTGCGGGAAGAGCACGCGCTGAGGCGGTGGTTCTGCGGATTGCCATCCGCGACGCCGTACTGTCAGGCCGGGATGTTTCACGGCGAGAACGGTGGCATCCCGGCGTTTCGCTTCTACGACAAGGCGGCCCGGAAAGTAATCACCTGCAACGCCCCGCACGGCGTGCAATACATCCGCGACCGAATCCACTCGCCGGGTGCATTGGCCGGGGGATCGAGCTACGTGAACCTGCTCGACGGAGATGCGCAGACAGTCGCGTTCACGGTGGCGACACGCGAGAAGATGTCAGTGTACCGCCGACTCGGCGGGACACGGATGGCGCTTCTCATGCTCCTGCATCCGATTCGAATGGTTCGGATGGTTTTTCAGGGAGCGTTCGAATGGCTGCTCGAAGAGTGGGAACGCGCCCGTGGCGAGCTAGCCGGGAGAGTGACTCACGCGGAGGGGATTTTCCCCTTCATCCGCATCCTGAGCAACGTCGTCGTCCGCGAGCTGCAGACGATGGCGATTCTGCTCGATGTTTATCTGGGCGTGCCGATCATCTACAGCACCTTCATGCAATACGACGAGCTCGCCCATCATTTCGGACCGTCGAGCAAGCAGGCGCTGGTCGACCTGCGTCGAACCGATGCGCGGATCTCCGAGATCTGGCGAATGGCCCAGCTCGCCGGCGGGCGGGGATACGATCTCGTTATTCTGTCCGATCACGGAATGACACCGGCGCTTAGCTATCGGGTCAAATACGGCGAGTCGCTCGGGGCGACGGTACAGCAGATTCTGGATGAAGCGCCGCCCGCAGACGCACCAGCCCCGCGCGCGCTCGCAAGCTATGCGGAGGACACCGAGTACGCTGATATCGGACCTGAGGTCGTTGAGGCGGTCGCGCAGCTCACCCCCACTTCATTCGGCGCACGGAAAGGAATTCGCAGGTTTCGCGACTGGCTCAGAAGCCGTTACGGACTGCGCGAGATCATCTTTCCCGAGAAATATCGTGTCGACAGGACGAACGATGTCGTTGTCACGTACAGCTCGTGTCTCGCACTGGTCTATTTCGCGGCGACGGATCAGCGTCTCAGTCATGAGAGGATTCTCGCCGACAATCGCTGGGCGAAACTGTACGAGCGATTGATCGCTCACCCGGGAATCGGGTTGGTGGCGACGGTATCTGCCGACGGTGTTGCCCTTGCCAGCAGGCGTGGAAGGGGAGTTCTGCGTGATGGACAGGTGGAGAAAATCACGGGAGAGAATCCGCTGGAGATATTCGGGACGGAGCCTTACGTGCTGCGCGCGGTGGAGTCGCTCGTCCTTCAGCCGAACGCCGGAGACTGTGTTCTGTTCGGCACCTACGACGGGTACGACATCATCTCTTTCGACGACCAGGTGGGGGCGCACGGCTCGGCCGGTGGAGACCAGGTGTACCCATTTATCATCTCACCAGAAAGACTGGGCCTCGGCGCTGAAATACTCGAAGACGCGCGCGATATCCACCGGACAGTGCTCGCGCGATACGCGGCTGCAAACGCCGAGAACGCTCCTCCCGAGGCGGCGAGGCTGACGCCTGCGGCTCCTGCCGCAGCTGTGTAGACTGCTGCGGAACTCGAATCAGAGCGAGGCTGTCGGCGTAGCTCCTTCGACAATCGTCCTGAATGCGGCAGCCGAGATCTTCTCCGGCTCGAATGGCTCCCCTGCCCGCTTCATCACTCCCCTCACGACCCGATCGAGCGTTACGAGCGGCGCGTCAGCTTCGGCCTGCACCTCCATCTCCCATTTTCCGCGATCGGGACCCTTGAGCGTGTGACGGTACCGCGCCGTGAAGACCGTGTGCCGGTGCACGATGATCTCGCGGTCATCTTCCTCTATCGGGAGGAACTCGTCGCCCGCGCTCTCAGTCAGCGCCTCCGGCGGCTCGTCGGCCGCGTGGTTGTGCTCCTGCTCCGGTGGAAGCGGTATCGCGGCGACCACTGCGACACCAGTCTCCACTCCCGACTGCCGCATGGGCGGAAACAATCGCACCTCGTCGACCGCATTCACTCCAATGCGGTCGGCAATGTCACTCAGGAATCTCTCAGTGGTCTCGATCACGCCCGTGCTTTCGATGGTTGGGCACCGGTTTTCAACGCCTGTCGCTCGCTCAGTTCGCGCTCGACGTAGAGCCGGAGAATGTGCATGAAATCCTGGGCGTTGGTCACTACCCCGAAAGCCTGATGCGTCCCCCGGTCCTTCAGCTTGCTCACCACGAATTCCGACGAGTCGACGCAGATGGTTGGAAGCTCGCGCATGGAGCCGTCCGTCTCGGTGACGAATGCGGGAAGCATGTTGCCGGTCGCTATCGCGTGCAGCGCGGTGGCGATCAGCACCGCCATAGTCGCTCGGGTGGTGTGACGCTTCATCGCATCCTGGGCGTCCAGCGTGTCGGTGATCACATCCGGCAGCGGCCCGTCGTCGCGAATCGAGCCCGTGAGGACGAACGGAATTCCCTGGACCACGCAGGCGCGCATGATTCCGTCCTTGATCACCCCCTGTTCCACCGCGCGTGTTATCGAGCCGGCTGCCCTTACTTTGTTGATCGCGCGCATGTGGAGACCGTGACCACCCGTCGTTGCTTCGCCGGTCCGCGTCATCCCGAGCGTGGTGCCGAAGATCGAAGCTTCAATGTCGTGCACCGCCACGGCGTTTCCCGCCAGCAGCGCCGAGACGAATCCGTTCTCGATGAACCAGACCATGTCGGCGCGCGCTCGTGAGTGTACGAGCGCCGGTCCCGTCACCCAGATCGGATAACCGCCACGATCGCGCTCCTCGATGAGGATGTGAGCCATCAGCGCGTAGTCGATCGGCTTCTCGCGTGAGACCTCGCTCGTCATGAACTTGAATTCGCCTTCCTCGTCCGCGAGGAAAGACGACGTGTGGACGT
>JALYZH010000387.1 GCA_030948945.1 Gemmatimonadota bacterium
AGTGCGACGCATCGGTGGTCATGGCGTCGCTTACTATCGCCCTTCGCGGGCGTTACCTCACGCGTATATATGTCAAACAGCTTTCCAAGCGTCGCTTCTTCGACTCGCGGCGTTTCTACCACACTGAACTGCGCCGCCAGCTGATTGGCTTTACGCTTCGCCGCCGCACGGTCGTTCCCGCCCGTTGAGACCCGTGCCCGTTGCACTTTCTCGGTGCCCAGCACAGTCTCGTAGAACTCAAGGAAGATCGTCCCGCGAGCGACATCTTCGTACGCCCGCACTCGATTTCTTCCTCGTTCTCCGGCGCTGTAACTCCAGCCCTTCTTATTCGCGTTAGCCATCGTGGTTCCTCTTAGCATTTGAGGTCACGACGGACTGCGCGATCTGCCTACGGGCGAACATATTCTCGGGTTGCGTCAGCGGCAACACCCCCAGCTTCCGAGGGAGGTCGGCCCTTCTGATGCGCGGGGCGTGTGGGCGACCCGTGTTCGGAATGTGTCCAGCTCTCACCTCACGACCCAAGTGGTCCGCTGAATAACCTGATTCCAGTGCCGCTTCCTGCAACGTGAGCCCCTCGGAGTCATCCTCCCGAAACAGAAGCTCGAGCTCGGTAAGCATTTCGGCGATCACTTTCCGGCCGTCGACAATAGCCGCAAAGCGTTCGAAGTCTTCTGCACGCTGCGACCAACGTGCGATAAGCTCTTCGCGCGTCATTGCGGGCGAATTGGTGAGCGATTCATCTGCCCGATTGTTTTTAGAAGCACTATATTGGACAGTCCCATGCCCGCAAACTAATCGAGTGAACACCCCTATGTCCAGATCAGCGCCTAAGAGCCAAAAGGATCCGGTAGCGATCGCTAAGCGTATCAGCTGGCTGATCGAGCAATTTTATGGCGGGAGCGTTCGGGCGGCGGCGCGGCAATGGGGGATCACCCGGCCCACCTTGATTCGGCTCCTCGATGGGGTGATCAAGCGGCCCAGAAGCAACGCGTTCGAGAAGATCGCAGCGTCCTCGGGGGCGACGCTCGCTTGGCTTCTAAGCGGGGAAGGGAATCCTCCCACTCCGCCTCCTCCGGCCGCGATGTTGGCGACGCCGGCGTTAACCAAGTGGGAATCGCTGGTGGACGGTCTCGACCTGGGCGAGCCTTTCGCTCAAGCGGTGTCAGCGCTCCCTCGGACGATTCGTGTGGCCTACAACGGTCTTGTTCTGGAAGGAATGGATCGAGCGGACCAGTCCAGGATCAACAACGAAGCGAGAGCTCGTGCGGAGGAGCTCGAGGTTAGAGCTTGGCACACACTCTTTGAGGGGCTGATCAAGTCATACGGTAGAGCCGCTTTCAAAAGAAAGCTCGAATCGGAGTCGCTCCTCACGATGATGCAGTTCAGTCCGGTTGCAATGTCTCTCTTCGCCCATCCGGTTACGGGTCCCAAGTCGGGCGCGGATCTCAACGTTTGGAAAGAGGCGATGGGAGTAGCCGCTCAAGGCTGGCGTTATCCTCCCGCCGAAGGACCGAGTCGCGAGCCCCCGCTCGGTGATTCTTCCCATGGTCCCCGTAAACGAGAAAACCTGAAGGGAAGAATGAGGAAGTAGTAAGCCTCAACACTCGGCGCGGATTCAAGGCGACTCCCGCCAGAACCGCCGCATATATGTGGGCGAGTTCCTCTGGCCCCAGAGCTCTTGCGCACACGCGGTGCCCAGCGTGGTTACGTCCACCTCACCCGAAGCTCTCATCAATATCAAGGTCGCCGACCAAGAAAGCGACGATCCCGGCGCGCTATGCGCTTCATTATGTGTTCGGACTTCCTGACACCGATCAGAAATGCAGGTTCGTCGGGTCCACCAAAGGACGTGGCGGATTTGCGGAATTCTAGGTGGAGTCATTTCGCGTTCCACCGTCGTTTTCTGCAGGATTTTCACGGTATTCACACAAAATAGGCGCTCTCAGTTCTGTCGCCGGTCGGTGCTCGCAGTGCGGGCGGTCGTGGCTAATCATTGATTGTCCGATTCAATTTTACCCCTTGTGTTATTGCTTGTGTTCTCGCTTGACGGGGCCTTGAGTTTTCGGGCCCTTTACTCGGTTACTCACGCTCTGGACGACGTCCCGTCGCTCGCTTTGCTGCGACAAAAAGCAATCCCAATTAGGGAAATGCGGCGTCTTTAAAACAAGGTCGGAGTTCTTACTGGAGTTATTCCGGCATTCCACCGTCGTTTTCCGCGGAATTTTCACGGTATTCTCCACGGGCGCGGGTCTCTGTTGCGTAGCCGATCCGTGGGGCGGAAGCGAGGCAGACGGGTCAGTTATGGGGGATTCATATTAAAACCTTGACACCTGCGTTCTTGCCGCCGTTATTAACGCCGTTATTGCCCCGTTATTGCCCAGAACGGCGCTGGGTTTTGGGGTCGCGTCGGTTATTTAGCGGCCCCGACGATAGCCGGTCGCTCTGTATACCTTCGACACGCACGATTCCGGCGTGGGAACGGCGGCTACTTCCGGTTGAAACGGCTTCCTGCGGGCACGGGCGGCGATATCCGCCGTTACAACGGAGGGTGGGGGTGAGGTTGAAACGGAGGTAGAAATAGAGGCTGCAAAACCTGTGAACTCGTGCGACCCCGATGTGGAATCGTCTCGCGGAATACGAGATACTCAATCTCTTAGAGTGGATCCGCTCGCTTCGGGCTCGAAAAACGCAGCCTCACACTTCATGGGCGTGAGGTACTGGTCGGCGGAAGCTATCCTAATCAAGTTAGCCTCATGTGATTCAGCGAGAGAGGGATACGGGCGAGCCTGGGATCCCCGCACATCCCAGAGACATTGTCGCGACCCGTGATTTGGAGTGCAATGCTAAACCTCAAGGCACCAAGTTTGGAGTGGGCCCTGCGACATGCGCGCCGCGGTGATACTGATATCTTCCCGCCAATCTTCGAATTTGATGCAATCCAAGAGGATTGGCTCGCGCTCCGCGATTATCTAGTTAAGCAGAACGTATTAACGTGGCCAACCCGCGCGCGGAGGGAGTGTCTGCTTCCAAAGGGACCGCTGGCATTCCGGACAGGGACGCAACTCGACCCTCTCGACTTCTTACTCTACTCGGCGACCGTTTACGAAATAGGAGAGAAAATCGAAGCACGGAGAATAACGACCCGTCGTGGACGTGTATTTTCCAGCCGATTCGCACCGGATAGCAGCGGCCGACTCTACAACCCCAACATCGGATATCAAGAATTTCAAGCTGCCACGGTCAAGCTATTGGAGAGTGACAAGTTCCATACCGTAGTGGTCACGGACATCTCCGATTTTTATCACCGCATATATCACCACCGACTTGAGAACGCCCTCAATGCTGCCGCCCCCGGAACGCCTCATGTGACCGCTATCATGAAGCTGCTCGACGGATGGTGCGACAGGAATTCGTACAGCTTGCCAATCGGGCCTCCCGTCTCACGGCTGCTCGCTGAGCTCACCCTCAGCGACGTCGACAGCGGTCTCGAGGGTGAACAGATCAGATTTCTACGGTACAACGACGACTACAGGATTTTCAGCAAGTCGGACGCAGATGGTTACCGCGCGTTGGGCATTTTGGCTCAGCTGCTCCACGGGATGCATGGGCTGACGCTCCAGCCCGGAAAAACCGACATCCTTTCCGCCGCGGACTTTCGTGCCCGCGTCCTTCCTACGGAAGAGGATATGGAGATTACTCAGCTAAGAGAACGTTTCCGGGAGTTCATTGAACAGCTCGGTCTTCCATCGGAATATGAAGAGCTGGGAGCGACAGTGCTTACAGATGAACAAACCGAGCTCCTCGACTCGCTAAACCTTTCGTCAATGCTCCAAAATGAGTTGGCACGCGGTGGCCAACTAGAACTTAAGATTGTCCGCTTCGTCCTAAACCGAATGGCACAACTCGGTCGAGAGGACATTGTAGACGACGTTTTAGATAACGTTGACCGCCTTTTCCCTGTTTTCGACAACGTCATTCGCTATATAAAGTCCCTCAGCGGCCTTACGGCGAGGCGACGTCGGGAAATCGGGCGGCGCGTATTAGGCCTTACTAAGAATTCAATTGTCGGGGAACTGGAGTATCACAGGATGTGGGCCATGGAACTGTTTGTTGAAAGCGACGAATGGAACTCAAAGGATCGATTTCAGACCGTGCTCGCGCGATACCCTGACCACTTCACTCGTCGAAATGCGATTCTGGCAATGGGGCGATCACAGCAGTCACATTGGTTTTCCTCAAACGCCAGCCGAGTTTTGGAGGAGCCCCCATGGCCTCGACGGGCTTTTTTGGCTGCAATGACTTGCCTTCCGCCGGATCGGGTAAAGCATTTCCACGGAGCGCTTGAGTCGCGTCTCGACCCCTTGGAGGTGGCCGTAGCTAAGTGGGCCCGCCAACACCCTTTCCGAAGCTGACCGAGAAACCCTGGCCGGTCACAGTCCTTCAAAGGACAAGCCGCGGTGTGGTGCCCCGACCCGGCTCGCTTAGGTATGGCGCCTTGATCCCGTTGAACAAGCCAGGAGTCGTGAATTCCCTATAGCGACGATTTCGGGTTTGTCCCGATCGAAGTGCGCCTCGAGTTCGAGTACGGGACGATTGAGCCTCTCGCCTCGCTCAAATCGGGAATCGAGCGACTTTCCAACATCACTAACCCTGACGGATTTATTTATCCGCCGATTCAGCACACCGTACTCGAATTACCCAACGGCTTGTCAGAGAAAGTTCCTGGGTCTGATCGCAGTGCGTTCCTATATCAGCTTCCCGCGACGCACCGACTCGTACTAATCGCCGAAGGTGATCAAAAGGCTCAACGGTTCGGAGACGCTGGCTTTGTTATTCACTTGTTCGGGCGTTTCTTTGGTTGGCGGTGTCAGTTCCACGATTGGTGGATAGATGGTCGCTGCAAAGGATCGTCTGACGCCGATCACCTCGCTCCGCGGCAGCCTGAGGCGGAAGCCTAGAAACAGGTAACCCAGGACTGCAACGAGTGACCGATCCAATAGAGGCCGGGCTAACAATCCTACCCCGGGGAGATGGGATTCGCTGGGCCATAGGCACAAAGCACGGCTTGCGCGGTTCCACTTGGCGATTCTGGGGAAATATGAAGGGGGACTTCTACGTTGCTGTTAGGACTTTGGGAGGATTCTTCAAAACGAGTTTGCACCGAGACGGGTGGTGCCAGACGGGCGTAACCAAGGAGTACCTAGAGAAGTCGCCCCACAAGAGTCCACGAAAACTTGACCGATGGCAGTTGCCCGATGCGCCTAGGGTGATGGCGGTTCAGATAGTCACATCTGCTGAGGAGCTTGATCTCTTCGATTCCGAGGAAAAGGAACCGATGGTTTGGCTGCCCGCGCCGCAGCCCGGCTCCATCTCTGTGGTAACGATAGTGGTCTGGCATAACGGAGTACCTCCAGGCAACGACGACCAGTGGCCAGGACAATCGTTCGGCACGGTGCCGATCGGCATAATCAGAACAGAGTCGCGCAGCGCAATTGCAGTTCGAGGGCAGTATCCGCTGACCGAAGAAACGCGGGACATGATCGAAGCCTTTCGCCGGCGCGTTAGGGCGAGTGCGCCTCCGGACTTTGCCCCGGGTCCCGGGCTGAGAACCATTCTCATTGGGCAGAGCGACGATGGGCCGCGTCTCCTAGCTGAGCTATCTTTGAGATCCTAAATCAGGAAGCAAGTGCGCCTACCCTTGTCTGAGCCAGTACTTCGGATTGCCCGTGCCAATACCTTGGAGCTTGTTCCTCAACTCCTTTCTTTATTCCTGCGGACGTATGATTGTGACGGCGCGACCGCATTCCGGCACATCACCGGTGGTGCGTACTTCGGGGCCAACTAACTGTTAGCGATCGCAATTCATTTCGTAATTGCGCTGGTTGAGTTCTTTGCGATCAACTGGCTCGGACGGCATTCAAAATCGTCGGGCTACTGGTGGCTAACCACTCTCCAGGATGTGGAGCAAGCTCCGCTTTTTAACGCCACGTTTCGGGTCCTCGCCCCGACCATTTACCTCGTCATCACCGCCGCCCTGCTGTACGCTATCGGCGCCGATAATCTTGTACGCGACTATTGGCGGGTTACAGTCTTTTATTTCGCAATACGTACCGTTTATCAACTCGCAGCGGGTCGCAGAAGAATTGTACGCTGGGGCTATCAGGCAATTGTGGCAGCTGTTGCCATCTCACTTTCGGTTCTGATTTACCAAAAGCTCCTCACCGATAGAGCAGCCTTACTTCCCTCCGGTAGAGGGCTGACTGACCAGTTGTGGATAGTCGTTGTCGGATTCGTCTACCTAGCAATGAGAAGTATTACCTGGCCAACACTTGGGAAATCGAACGATGAAATGCGCAATGACTATCTGCGCGCAGAGTACAACACTTTGCGCAGCAAGTTCGGTACTCTTGTCACCGGAACTGCATCAAGCCGCCCCTCAGAAGCAATCGCTTATGCTGTGATGATATACGAAAGCTTCAACCGTCCCCCAATTGCCCAATGGTTGGAGCGGCACTTGTTATATCCAAGCGGCTATGCGGACACACTTGGACCAATGCAAGTCACAACGGAGTTGCTCCTTCCGGATGAGGAGTTAGTGAAGCTTGGTGTTGAGCGAATTAACGCTCACTTGCAGCAAGCGTGGGACAGCGTGAAGAAGAAGTCTCCCGAACGTTTCATGGCAGGGCCTAGGCCGACACCCATCGAACAAGATGCGGGTAAAACGGTGTCCGGTCAGGTCGAGATTACGCGCTTTGAGGAGCTCCACCGTGTGTACCAGTCCACCATAGTTCGAGAGGCGGCTAGTCTCTACAACGTCCGCAGTGACTATCCGGGGCACATCGCAAGCATTTTTCAATTCCTTCGCGACAACTATTACCGAGACATTGCCGGTCCCGGCTCCGACGAGGGGCTTGGTTAGTTGGCAATTCGACGAGGATCGGAATGGTCTCTATTAAACGAAGCCGAGCGACCGTAAAAACCCTACGTTCACCGTGGTTGTGGCGAATAGTCCACCGTGAACTCGAGGCGTCGCCGCAATAACGCGGGTTGCACTCCGCCTAGTCGCTTCCTCCGTTCACCGCCGATCCAAGAAGAGCGATACGTCTACGTGGGAAGCTCGCCCCTGAGAACCGCTTACCGTGGCTTGTGCATAACCATTTCTAGCGCCCGATCAACATCGACAGATCCCACGTCCGCATTCCCGACAAGCATCGGCCCGACGCGTCTTCGCCATAGCCATTCCTCTATGCTCGAACGAAGAGGCAACCTGTTGTGACGCCGATTTAATCTCTCCCGTTCAAACGCAATGTCGGGCCTTTCTAGGCGCAACGTGAGCAATCCGTAGTCAACATCCAGTAGCGCCATAACCTCTTTGCCCAGCCAGAACCGATCCTTGTCCGCTAGATCGCGGGCAACGTCAATCTCCTCTTTGAGGGCATGCCGGTCGGCAGACATGCCAAAGAACACGCTCTTGAATTCGGCGCCAAGCGGCCCATCGAAAAGGCCCCGATCGCCGAAATTTATAGGCTGTCTCGCCACGGCTATGTCGGCGGGATCGCCGCTCTCTCCTATGTTACGGAGGGATCTGTTCGCCGTCCAAAATATGATGTCAAGCCTCTTGCTTGATCGGTATCGCAAGTCTTCTAACTTCTCAATCGCTGCGCGTATACGGGGCAGGCGTTCGCCGGCCAACGTTGCACGAAGCGTCTCCCTCGCCTTGTGCGACTCGAGAAGTCGGTTAGCGACGAGACCGACGCCGACAAGCATGGTTGCCAGCACGGCCTTGTCGACGACCGCCAGCCAGAGTTGCTGCTGGAATGTTAGGTCTGTCACGGCGGGTCTCGCTCCCTAGGGTCGCGTGAATATGCCTGGCAACTCAACCACCGGCGAGCCTCACGCATCGGCCTTCAAGAGGATTCACACAAAGCGACCTTACGCCCAATGAGCGTGAGCGGTCGGCACGAATAACGAGAGTTACGGCTACGTCATCCGCGATGGATGCCCGACAGGAGGGTTGCGCTGTCGATAGCGCTGTCGATTGGTGAGTGTTCATCTGGTAACCGTTCCTCGCCGCCGCTTCCGGAAGTCGCTCTGCCCGCTCGCGCCCTGAGCCGTAGATTCCCAGTACCGAACCGCGCCATCGGGCGCGCACTCTCGTCTAAGGCAGCATTTACACGGTGGCACCGCTAAGCCATGGCTCTCAAGAAATCCGAACTCTATAGCTCCCTTTGGCAAAGCTGCGACGAACTCCGCGGCGGAATGGATGCATCGCAGTACAAGGACTATGTCCTGACGCTGCTGTTCATGAAATACGTCTCGGACAAGTACGCCAGTAAACCGAACGCGCTTATCGAAGTCCCGAAAGGCGGCGGCTTCGCCGACATGGTGGCGCTCAAGGGCGACAAGGAGATCGGCGACAAGATCAACAAGATCATCGGGAAGCTCGCCGAGGCGAACGATCTCAAGGGCGTCATCGACCAGGCCGACTTCAACGACGAGGGCAAGCTCGGCGCCGGCAAGGAAATGCAGGACCGGCTGTCGAAGCTGGTGGCGATCTTCGACAGTCTCGACTTCCGCGCCAACCGCGCCGAGGGCGACGACCTGCTCGGCGACGCCTACGAGTACTTGATGCGCCACTTCGCCACCGAGAGTGGCAAGAGCAAGGGGCAATTCTACACGCCTGCCGAAGTGTCACGCATCATGGCGCAGGTCATCGGGCTCGATAAAGCGGCCGCGATGGACCAGCCCACCGTCTACGATCCGACCTGTGGTTCCGGATCATTGCTGATCAAGGCGGCGGATCAGGCGGCGACGACGAAGCTCGCCATCTACGGCCAGGAGATGGACGTCGCCACGTGGGCGCTGGCGCGCATGAATATGATCCTGCACGGCCATCCAACCGCTGAGATCTGGCGCGGGAACACGCTCGCGACGCCGCACTTCAAAAACAAGGATGACAGTCTCAGGACGTTCGACTTCGCCGTCGCGAATCCGCCCTTCTCGGCCAAGGCGTGGTCGAGCGGTCTCGATCCGGCGCGCGACGAGTTCGGGCGCTTTGAGTTCGGCGTCCCGCCGGGCAAGAACGGCGACTACGCGTTTCTGCTGCACCTGATCAAATCGCTGAAGAGTAAGGGCAAAGGCGCGATCATTCTGCCGCACGGCGTGCTGTTCCGTGGCAATAAGGAAGGGGACATCCGCAGGAACCTCGTCAGCCGAGGACTGATCCAGGGGATCATCGGCCTGCCCGCGAACCTCTTCTATGGCACCGGCATCCCGGCGTGCATCGTGGTGATCGACAAGGAGCACGCGCACGCGCGGACCGGCATTTTCATGATCGACGGGAGCAAGGGCTTCCTCAAGGACGGCAACAAGAACCGGCTCCGCGCGCAGGACATTCACAGAATCGTGGACGTGTTCACCCGTCAGATCGAGCTACCTCGTTTCTCGCGCATTGTACCGGTGGCGGAGATCGCGAACCCGGCCAACGACTACAACCTCAACATTCCGCGTTACATCGACTCCAGCGAGCCCGAGGACCTGCACGACCTGGACGCACACCTGAACGGCGGCATCCCCAACCGCGACATCGACGCGCTTGGCGACTATTGGAGCGTGTTTCCGTCGGTACGCGAGGCGCTTTTCAAGAACAGTGATCGCACGGGCTACAGCGATGCGGTGCTCGAAGCCGCGCGCGTGAAGCAAGCGATTCTCGAGCGCGCCGAATTCAAGGCGTTTGCCGCACGAGTGGCCGCCGTGTTCGAGTCGTGGGGCAAGGCGCACGAGCCAACGCTCAAAGCGCTCAAGGTGAACGACCTTCCGAAGGCCCTCATTCATATCCTTGCGGAAGACATCCTCTCGCGCTTCGCCGGCTTACCACTGATCGATCGGTACGACGTCTATCAGCGGTTGATGGACTACTGGGCGGACGTGATGCAGGACGACGTGTATCTGATCGCGGCTGATGGCTGGGTGGACGCGGCGAAGCCGCACGGAATCGTCGAGGACAAGGAGCGGAAGATTAGGGAGACGCCTGATCTCGTCATCAAGCGCAAGAAGTACAAGATGGATCTCGTTCCGCCGACGTTGGTCGTGGCGCGCTGGTTCGCGAAGGAGCAGGCAACGATCGACGCACTTCAGGCCAGACAGGAAGCTGCCGCGCGCGTGGTGGAGGAATTCGTCGAAGAGCACACTGGCGATGACGGGCTCCTCGCCGATGCTGTGAACGAAAAGGGCAAGGTCACCAAGGGCGCATTGAAGGAGCGGCTCAAGGTGATCGAAGGCGAGCCGGAGAGCGAGGAGGAGCGTGATGCCCTCACGCGTTGCATGGCGCTGATCGACGCCGAGTCCGAAGATAGCAAGGCCGTCAGCGACGCGCACGGCGCGCTCGATGAGCAGGTGCTGGCCCGGTACCGGAAGCTCACTGAGGATGAGATCAAAGCGCTCGTGGTCGAGGACAAATGGCTCGCTTCACTGCGTGCGCTGATCGAGGGCGAAGTGCAGCGACTCACGCAACACCTCGCGGGGCGAGTAAAGGAGCTAGGAGATCGATACGCGCAGACGCTTCCCATCCTTGACCGCGGGGCCGCCAGGTTGAGCGCAAAAGTCGACGCGAACCTGAGGGCAATGGGACTCGCATGGACGTAGCCACTAAGCCGAAAGACCCTGGGCCCTCGCGGGTGTTGTCAAACCAGGCTGACGCGCGAGAACTCTCGCCATCCTACAGACGGACGGAGTTGGGGCCTATTCCTCTGGATTGGGATGTTTGCTCGTTGGGAGATATCGGTGAATCTCTGATCGGTCTTACTTACGACCCCAGCAACGTGCGCACGGATGGCCTCCTTGTCCTGAGAGCCTCTAACATAGGCGAGAATGGGCTTCAGTTCGGAGGAGACGTCTTTGTCGACATCGAAGTGCCCGATCGAATCCTCTGCCGGGTAGATGATCTGCTCATCTGTGTTCGCAACGGTAGCCGACCCTTGATCGGAAAGTGCGTTCTCCTCGACAAGCGTGCCGAAGGAATGACGTTCGGTGCCTTTATGGCTGTCTATAGGTCTCCGCACAATCGATTCGTCGCCTACTGTTTCGATTCCGCTCTTGTAAAGCGACAGGTTCAGCAGCACCTCGGTGCGACGATCAACCAGATTACGAATAAAAGTCTTAACTCCTTCCGCATTCCGTTTCCTTCTCTCGACGAACAGCGCGCCATCGCCAAGGCGTTGTCGGATGTGGATGGGCTGCTCGCGGCGCTGGCGGCGCTGATTGCCAAGAAGCGAGCAATCAAGCAGGCCGCCATGCAGCAGCTCCTCACCGGCAAGACGCGCCTGCCGGGTTTTGGTGGGGCAGATGGTTGGAAAGGAACCGAGATCGGGCAGATTCCGGAAGATTGGCGCGTCGCGTGTATCCCGGAGCTAGTGGTTCGTGGTTCCCACGGAATTAAGATCGGTCCCTTCGGCAGTGACCTGAAGAAGGAGTTCTTGACGACGGGAGGCTATAAGGTCTATGGCCAGGAGAACGTGTTTGAGAGCGACATGACCGTCGGTGACCGGTACGTAGATGCGCGACGCTTCTCACAACTTCGAACTTGTGAGGTACGCTCAGGCGACTTCCTCGTCTCGATGATGGGCACCGTCGGTAAGTGCATCGTTGTGCCTCCGGCCGTGGAACCGGGAATAATGGACAGTCACCTATTGCGTCTAAGGCTCGACAAGACGCAGATCCTATCGGATTTCTTGCTACATGTGTTCAGAAGCCGCATTGTCTCCGACCAAATTAGGCGGCTGTCTGTCGGCGGCATTATGGAAGGACTAAGTTCGAGTGTTGTGCGGCGGGTCGGAGTCGCCTTGCCAGAGCTACTTGAGCAGGCCGCCATCGCCAGAGTTCTCTCCGACTTGGACGCCGAGATCTCTGGCCTCGAATCTCGCCGTGAGAAGACCCGGGCGATCAAGCAAGGCGTGATGCAGCAGCTCCTGACCGGTCGCGTGCGTCTGGTGCAGCCAGAAGCGGCTGCATGACTTCCGTCGGCCAGCGCGAAATCCTCACGCAGCAGCGCGTGATCGCGTTCTTCAAGGACGCGCTCGGCTACAACTACCTCGGCCATTGGAAGAACCGCGAGGGCAACAGCAACGTCGAAGAGGGCAGGCTGACCGCGTGGCTCAAGCGACCAGGCCACAGCGACAAGATCGTCGGCAAGGTGCTCTTCGAGCTGAACAAGGCGATCGCGCTCGGCGGCAGCAAGACGCTGTACGACGCAAACCGCGAGGTCTACGGACTTCTACGTTACGGCGTGAAGGTCAAGCCCGACGTAGGTGAGCGGAATGTCACCGTCTGGCTGATCGACTGGACCAACCCCGGCAACAACGACTTCGCCGTGGCCGAGGAGGTGACGGTGTTCGGCGTCAACGACAAGCGCCCGGACATCGTCCTCTACGTCAACGGCATCGCCCTCGGCGTGTTGGAGCTGAAGCGCTCAATCGTATCCGTCACCGAAGGCATCAGGCAGAACCTCGACAGCCAGAAGAAGGGTTTCATCAGGCCATTCTTCACCACCGTACAACTGCTGATGGCCGGCAACGACACCGAGGGCGTGCGCTACGCGGTGATCGACACGAAGGAGAAGTACTGGCTGCGCTGGAAGGAGGCCGGGGGGCATCCGGCCGCCGGCGACAACCTGCTGCTGCGGGAGCTTGGACAGCTGTGCGACAAGGCTCGGCTGTTGGAATTGTTACACGACTTCGTCGTGTTCGACGCGGGCATCAAGAAGATCTGCCGCCACAACCAGTACTTCGGCGTGCGTGCGGCGCAGGTGCGCGTGAAACGGCGCGAGGGCGGCATCGTCTGGCACACCCAGGGCAGCGGCAAGAGCCTGATAATGATCTGGCTTGCCAAATGGATACGCGAACACGTGACGAATGGGCGCGTCCTCATCATCACGGACCGGACCGAGCTCGATGAGCAGATCGAGAAGTTCTTCCTGGGTGTCAACGAAGAGATCTACCGCACAAAGAGCGGCGCCGACCTGGTACGGGTACTCAACGCCAGCGAGGAATGGCTTACCTGCTCCCTGATTCACAAGTTCGGAGCGTCGGATGAAGGCGACATCGACGCCTTCCTCGCCGACATCAAGAGCCACCTGCCGAAGGACTTCCGCGCCAAGGGCGAGATCTTCGTCTTCGTCGACGAGTGCCACCGCACCCAGTCCGGCAAGCTGCACGATGCGATGAAAGCGCTTCTGCCCGGCGCGATGCTGATCGGATTCACGGGGACGCCGCTGCTCCGGGATGACAAGCGGCGCTCCATCGAAACCTTCGGGCCGTACATCCACACCTACAAGTACGATGAAGCCGTGCGCGACGGCGTGGTGCTCGACCTGCGCTACGAGGCGCGCGACATCGACCAGAGCATCACGTCGCCGGCGAAGGTCGATCAGTGGTTCGAGCTCAAGACCCAAGGACTCACCGACGTCGCGAAGGCGCAACTCAAGCAGCGCTGGGGCACGATGCAGAAGGTGCTGTCCGCGCGCGACCGCCTCGAGAAGATCGTCGCCGACATACTCATGGATATGGCGACCCGTGACCGTCTCAGCAGCGGGCACGGCAACGCGCTCCTCGTGTCCGGGAGCATCTACTCCGCCTGCCGGTTCTTCGAGATGTTCCAGCAAACAGACCTGGCCGGGAAGTGCGCGATCGTCACGTCCTACCGGCCTTCACCGGCGGACATCAAGGGCGAAGAGAGCGGCGAAGGTCTGACGGAACGGCTCCGGCAATACGATGTCTACCGAAAAATGCTCGCCGCGCATTTCAGCGAGCCGGAAGACACCGCGATGTACAAGGTCGAGCAGTTCGATAAAGATGTGAAGGAGCGCTTCATCCATGATCCCGGTCAGATGAAGCTGCTGATCGTGGTGGACAAGCTGCTCACCGGATTCGACGCCCCGCCCGCGACCTACCTCTACATCGACAAGCAGATGCAGGATCATGGCCTGTTCCAGGCGATCTGCCGGGTAAATCGGTTGGACGGTGAGGACAAGGAGTACGGCTACATCATCGACTACAAGGATCTGTTTCGGTCGCTGGAACAGTCCATCACCGACTACACTGGCGAGGCGTTCGCCGGGTATGACCGGGAAGACGTCGAAGGGCTGCTCAAGGACCGGCTGCAACAGGGACGCGAGCGACTCGAGGAAGCGCGCGAGGCGGTGAAGGCGCTGTGCGAACCGGTCGAGCCGCCACTCGACAGCGCGGCGTATCTACGGTATTTCTGCGCCGCGGAGAGCGGGAATGCGCCTCAACTCAAAGACAACGAGCCCAAGCGCGTCGCGCTCTACAAGCTGGTGGCCGCGTACATTCGCGCCTACGCCAACCTCGCGAACGAAATGTGCGACGCCGGCTACTCAAACGCCGACGTACAGGAGATCAGGCGCGAGGTTGATCACTACGAGAAGGTTCGCGAAGAGGTCAAGCTGGCGAGCGGCGATTACGTGGACATGAAGATGTTCGAGCCGGCCATGCGGCACCTGCTCGACACGTACATCCGTGCGGAAGAGAGCGAGAAGCTCTCGGCGTTCGACGACATGACGCTGGTGCAATTGATCGTCGAGCGTGGAGCGAATGCGGTTGACGTGTTGCCGGATGGCATCCGTCGCAACGAAGGTGCGGTGGCCGAGACGATCGAGAACAACGTACGGCGGCTGATCATCGACGAGATGGCCGTCAACCCGAAGTATTATGAGCGGATGTCGGAGCTGCTCGACGCGTTGATCACCGAACGCAAGCGGCAGGCGCTGGACTACAAGGCGTATCTGGCTCGACTCGTCGCGCTGACGAAGCAGGTGAGCAACCCCGCGACCCAGACGACCTATCCGCTTGCGATCAATAACGCACCACTTCGTGCCCTATTCGACAATCTTCAGGACGTGGCCGATCTGGAGGGGTGCCTCACGCGGGCTGGCGCCGTCGCCGAGGTCCGCAGTGGCGCTACCGCCGCCGAGCTGGCGGCGCTCTCGCTCGACAAGGCGATTCGCGGCGTGAAGAAGGCGGATTGGCGGGGGAACCGATTCAAGGAGCGCGAGGTTCGGAACGCGGTGCAGTCAGTTCTAGGGGAAGGTGGAGCGCTGGTCGACACCGTGTTCGAGATCGTGAGGAATCAGCGTGCGTACTAGTTCGCGTCGCCTGGCGATCCTCGGCATGCCGGTCGAGGTGGTCCGGAAGGACATCAAGAACCTGCACGTCGCCGTGTACCCGCCGGTGGGCCGCGTGCGCGTGGCGACGCCGCTACGTCTCGACGATGACGCCGTGCGCGTAGCGGTCATTTCGCGCCTTGGATGGATTCGCCGGCAACAAGCCCGATTCGCCGATCAGGTTCGGGAATCGCAGCGCGAGCTTGCAACCGGCGAGAGCATCTACTTTCGCGGTCGCAGGTTCCGCTTGGAAATCATCGAGGATCCGGCGAGTCCAGGGGTTCGCGTTGCCACCAACTCGCGTATTCAGCTCCAATGCCGTCCGGGTGCAGATCGCGCCCAGCGCGAAGCCACGCTCAACGATTGGTACCGGGAGCGACTGCGAGAGCAGATCCCTCCACTTCTTCGCAAGTGGGAACGTAAGGTCGGAGTCAATGTCGCCGAGGTGCGCATCAGGCGCATGAAGACGCGGTGGGGCAGCTGCAATGCCGCGGCGCGCCGGATCTGGCTGAATCTCGAGCTTGCGAAGAAGCCGGCGTCGTCGCTCGAGTACATTCTCGTGCACGAGATGATTCACATCCATGAGCGCCGGCATGGTGAGCGATTTCGCGAGATGATGGATGTCATGATGCCCGGTTGGCATTTGCACCGAGACGAACTCAACCGCGCCCCGTTGGTCCATGAGGACTGGCGTTACTGATCGGGCCTGGGAAGCAACGGGACCGCGAGCCGATTGCTGGAGCAATGCTGCTGCATAACGCTCGTGACTCTCTTCTGGATTCGCTGAGCCGTGGCAAAACGACCCTGCGGTCGCGTTAGAGGAGGTCTCATGATCCGATCTCCGGCCGGTGACAGGTCCAGCGATCGAGCGCGGAGCGGGCGAAGCGCGCTCGCGGCGAAAGTCAGTTTGCCGGGCCGCACGCTCGTCGCCTTCTCGGGCGAGGTGACTGACCGCTGAAGTCGCAGGGGACGCGGCCAATGCCTCCGCCCCTAGGTCAATATCCGAAGCTCGATCGCCTCGTTGAAGCGGGACGCGGAGCAGCGCATGAGGAGCAGCGTGCGTGGCTGGCTGAGATCATCGCCCACGCTGCGGGCTATCAACCTCACGCCCGATAGGCGTGAGGCGCGGTAGAGTGTTGCTCGCAACCTCCTGCTACTGGAGCAGGAGGCTTTTGCCGCAGAACGAACCGCCTTACTTACATACGCCTCACGCTCATCGGGCGAGAAGTACACACACGCGACGTCAGAAATAGAGCGGTTCGTGTCTCCAACCCAGGGACCGGCTGAAGCTTGACTCGTATAGCCGCTGTTGCTCTCTCCTTTGCGTCTTTGCGCGCGCAGTAGCCTCCCCACGGAATCGGTAATTGCATCTTCCGCCAGATCTTCGCCGTCCCGATTCAATCAGATTCGTCCGTCGGCAGTTGGCGGTTCGCGCAATAGGGGAAAGAAGGCAGTGTGTACGCTTCTTGCCCTGATTCCAGACAATACGACCAATGCCGCCTCGATGACCGGAGCGGTTTTTTCTGGACTCTTGGAAGGG
>JALYZH010000410.1 GCA_030948945.1 Gemmatimonadota bacterium
GCACGCCCATCGGATCGATATTCTCGATGGAGCAGACGATTACGACGTTGTCGGCGCCATCGCGCATCACCTCGAGCTCGAACTCTTTCCACCCGATGACGCTCCGCTCCACCAGCACCTGACTCACCGGCGACAGGTCGAGACCGCGACGCACGATATCCTCGAGCTCCTGCCGGTTGTACGCTATTCCGCCACCAGTACCGCCGAGCGTAAACGCCGGCCGGATGATCGCGGGGAAAGCGGTGGTGTCGACAATGTCGAGCGCCTCGTCGAGGGTGGTCGCAATGCCTCCCTGCGGCACCGCGAGGCCGATCCGTCGCATCGCCTCCCCGAACAGCTTCCGATCCTCGGCCATCGCGATCGCTCGCGCATCGGCGCCGATCAATTCGACCCCGTACTTCTCCAGGACACCCGACTCGGCGAGCTTCATCGCGACGTTGAGTGCGGTCTGTCCACCCATGGTAGGCAGCAGGGCGTCCGGCCGCTCCTTGGCGATCACGAGCTCCACGTACTCCGGCGTCACCGGCTCGATGTACGTCCGGTCGGCGAACTCCGGATCGGTCATGATGGTCGCTGGATTGGAGTTGACGAGAACGACCTCGAACCCTTCTTCTCGCAGCGCTTTGGCGGCCTGGGTACCCGAATAGTCGAACTCGGCCCCCTGCCCGATCACGATGGGGCCCGAGCCGATCACCAGGATTCGGTGGAGGTCCGTGCGCTTAGGCATACAGTATGGCGGGATTCACTGACCAAAGGTAGCGACCAGGCTTTGGGTGAGGTACATGGTCTTCAACTGCAACAGAACGGGTGCGAGACGTCAGTAGCGCAGATGCCAGTTGCGAGTTCACTACGCCCAAACTTATCTCGACGGCGTTCTGAGCCACTGCTTGTGGCGTCACGCCACTATTGACGTCCCGACGTCGTGAACTGAAAACTGGCCACTCTGCCACTGATCGCTCGCACCCGTTCTGTTGCCGTTGACAGTTAAGAAAAAGGGAGCCCGAAGGGCTCCCTTTTTCGTTTGATCCTACCCGCAGCTTAGGCAGCGGAAATACCCCTCGGCGCGCGCTGAATCTTGCCCGCATGAAGACAACGAGTGCACACCTTGATCTTGGTGATCTTGCCGTCGATCACGATGCGTGCGACCTGAAGGTTCGGCTTCCAGGTGCGGCGCGTCTTGTTGTTCGCGTGCGAGACGTTGTTGCCGTAGGCGACGCCTTTGTCACATACGTAGCAGCGGTTTCTCTTGATCTGTGCCATATCGTTAACCTTCGGTCGGGATGAGCTCGATGCGCGCCATCTCGGCGCCGTCGCCTTTGCGGTGACCCGTCTTGAGAATCCGCGTATAGCCGCCCTTCCGGGTCGCGAAGCGCGGCCCGATCTCCTGGAACAGCTTGTCGGCGGTCGCACGATGCGGGACTTTGGCGCCAGCGAGACGGCGGTTGTGGAGCGTGCCGGTTTTGGCCTTCGTGATCAGCTTCTCCACGAATGGGCGTAGTTCCTTGGCTTTTGCCTCGGTGGTCTCGATCGCGCCACGCTCGATCAGCGCTTTAGCGAGGTTTTTCATCAGAGCCAGCTTCTGCTCGCTGGTGCGGCGAAGCTGTCTGCCAACTTTACGGTGACGCATTCTTAGGCTTCCTCTTCGTCGTCCGCGCCGACCGTAGCGACGTTACGGTTTGGTGGCGTGCCCTGATCGGTGATGCGGACCCCGTCGGGAGTCTCCTCGTACTTCATGCCGAAGTTGAGGCTCTCTCTCTCGAGCAGGTCGGCGATCTCGTTCAGCGACTTCTTGCCGAAGTTCTTGACCTGAAGGATCTGGCTCTCGCTCTGCTTGACCAGATCCCCCAGAGTGCGAATTGCGGAATTCTTGAGCGAGTTCACGGAGCGAACCGAGAGCTCGAAATCTTCGATCGGAGTGCGCAGCAAGTCGGAGAGCCTGTGCGCGTCGCCACCCGGCATGTCCGAGCCGGGTGTGAGCGGAGCGGAAGCGTGTGACCCGAATCCCGCGAAATACTGGAAGTGGGTCTGGGCCAGGGCCGCGGCGTAGCTGACAGCCTCTTCCGGTGTGATGGTGCCGTTTGTCTCGACCGTCAGGGTCAGACGATCATAGTCCGTGCGCTGTCCAACGCGCGTCTCGGCGACGGCGAAGTTGGCGCGGCGGACGGGGTTGTAGATCGAATCGATGCGTACGACGTCGACCGGAAGAGTCTTGTCGACAACGTGCTGGTCGGCCTCGACATAACCGCGGCCGCGCCCGACGTAGAGCTCCACATTGATCTCCCGATCGCCCTGAAGCGTGAACAGGTGCTGGGTGCGATCGACGATGGTGACGCCGCCCTGCCCCTCGATATCCGCCGCCGTTACCGGGCCGGCCGAATTCTTCGTGATGCGGAGCACCGTGTTCTCGACGCCTTCATCGAGTGACAGCGTCAGCGACTTGAGGTTTCCGATTATCTGGTGGACATCTTCCACCACTCCCGGAATGGTCTGATGCTCGTGCAGGACGCCGTCGATGCGGAATCCCCACACTGCCGACCCGCGGAGCGATGAAAGCAGGAGACGCCGCATGGCGTTTCCGAGGGTGTGGCCAAAGCCGCGCTCGAGCGGCTGAAGGCGAAATTCTGCGACATTGAGATTGTCTTCGCGCTTAGTCGCCTCGACAAGCTGCGGACGGACAAGTCCCCTTAGATCAATTGCGGTTGCCATTTTTTTCGATTCCTTGAACGTGCCACCCCGCCCCTAACGCGCGGTGAGCCCGTAACGAGAGTTAGGGTCTCGTCCTACTGTATGAGTTCAATGCGACTGCGAATGCTGCTACTTCGAGTAAAGCTCGACCACCAGCTGTTCCTGCGCGGCGATCGGGATGTTCGGTCTCGTCGGCCTCTCAAGCATCTTGCCGCTGAAGGTGTCGCGATCGACCGCGATCCACGATAGTGGCGCGCCGCGCGAAGCCTGATCCATCGCGGTCATGATGCTCGCCTGCTCGCGCGACTTCATGCGCACCCGGATCTCCT
>JALYZH010000030.1 GCA_030948945.1 Gemmatimonadota bacterium
CGGCACGCGTCACCACGAAATCCGCGTCCGCAGCTCCGTCGAAACGCGGGTCGAGCGCCGAGCTACCGATGTTCTGTAGAACTAGCGCGAGTGGAACTGAGTCACCCGTGTGCACAGAGTCGGGCACTCGGATGGCAAGGCGCCAGGAACCTACGGCGCGCGCAACGCCTGTACCATCGCAGCTAGGCTGGGATGTACGACACGACCAGCTCAGGACAGCGCCGCATGTCACCAAACTAGCCATCAGTCGCCGCAAAGCGGCGCTTGGCTGAGTAGACGTAAACACTCCTGAAAAGGTCTCAGAAGACCGTGAGCGTGCCGAGGTCGAACTCAATATTCGACATTGCGCTCATCGACAAACCCTGTCCGTTCACGCGGCGGGCGGACACAACTCCGTAAAGCGTCACACCGGTGTCGCCCCATTGAAACACAGGTGCCCCGCTGTCCCCTCCCTGCGCCGTAGCCTCGACCAGATCCTGACACCGCAGCACCACGATGATGCCCTGGCTAGGTTCAGGTGCGCGGAGATTCACGCATGTTTGCGCGACGTAGCCGTACGTCCACCCTGTTGACCTCCCAATCTTATCGAGGATCATATTTACGCCGGGATAGCTCCCTTTTGCGATAATCGTGAGGTGCGGCTGCGCCGCGTCGATGGTTGTGGACCCGGAGTCCGTATAGCTAAACGTACCCGTTCCGGTCGGCTTTGCGATCTTTCCGAGTGACCAGGTAACGTCGGTGGCTAGCAGAGCAGCCAGAGCATCGCTGTCGCGGCACGGCCTGCTAGTCCCCGGCTGGTCCGGATCGTCACACGTCTGGGCTGTCGTATACGCCGGATCAGCAGTCTCGGCTCCCGCATAGTTGCCGAGCTCGACAGTAGGTTGGTAGTATCCGGTCCCATCCGGCGCGCCGAACACGCTGCTGCAATGGGACGCAGTGACGAGCACAGCCTGCTGGTTTCGATAGGCGAGGAATCCGAGCGAGCACCCCCAGTAGGTGTTATCGGATTGGCGATAATAGTCGATTTCGATTCCTCCCTCGAGCGGGCGAAGTCGATCGCTAAGCGTACTCACGCTAGATGTAGCGGCCGATCGGAGTCCGGTGCGGGGAGCGATTTCAATGTTCGACGTAGCGTTCATTGACGGACCATGCCCGCTCATATTTGCGCCGGAGATGAGGCCGTAAAGTGTCGCACCACTGAATGCAGCTGCGGATTGACTCCCCGTGTCGGTGCTGCCCGGTGCGCACGGGTTGCATGTCGCGCGCTTCCTATCGATGACGAAGCCGACCGTCTCGACCAGGTCGACCATACCTGGCGGAACACCAAGTCGCGCGAGAGCTCGCTGGACGTTGGATCGCCCCACAGACGCATTCTGGCGGTCGATACCGATTACGACCCGGTTCCGGTCTTCGGCAATGTCGGTGTAGACAGTACCATCGAGTGTGAGCACTCGCATGCTGAGGCTGTTGTGCCACGATCGTAGTGTCGGGAAGTCGTACTGCCCACGTTGAATCACGATCTCCGGGCGTTGCGCTTGTCGGTCACGTCGTCCCTTCGACCGGGATGCAAGGATTGGAGCAAGCAATCCACGAGCGCCGCTCGCCTTCGTAGTGTCTGTTAGGAAGACGTGCAAATTGCCTAACGAATCAAAGCTAAAGCCACCAAACCCCGGGATCTGCCTCGCTAACACAAGAAACCGGTCCTCGTGCGGCCTCGGAACGCCGCGGCCGGGCTGAGCGAGCAGGAGCATCGGGCCGATGATCAATGAAATTGAAATAGAGGCGCTGAAGCCACGTATCTTCGAATTCCCCCGCATAAGGCACCTCGTCGGTTTATTGCGGATCGGCAGTATGATTGCACGATCAGATACGTCGGTCGTCCCGGCAATGCCGCTTTCACATCACCGGACTGTCGATTCTCTATCAAGAGGAGCCGCTGAACTCCCGGGCTGAAGGGCTGACTCCTGCCTGAATCGCCTTTCGGTCTAGTCGGCCTCAGTCGAAAGCCGGATCGACGACCACTTCATGATCGGCGTGCCGTTCGCACGTGCCATCAATCCGATCACGCACACGAACTGGGAGGGTGTCGGTGTCGAGCCGGACGTCAAGGTGCCGGCGAGCGAGGCGCTGGCCACCGCGCAGAAGCTGCTCCGCGAGAAGATGCGGCAGTAGAGGGAGCTTGCCCGGACCGGAGGGCTCGTCCTCAGTCGCGACGGTATGCCTCGGCATGGCTCCAGCCGGAGTGCGTTCCGGTATAGGCCGTACGGGCTAGGGCGTTTAATTTGGGCGAATGACTTTAGGGCGTCCTTATTTCAACGATGTCCACAATGTCCACAATTGGTCCCACCATGTGTATACCGCCTAGATCGCTTCTCACGTTCAGGCGCGAATGGACACGCATTCCGTCAACTTGAAAAAGCTTGGGTAGGTTCCTCGGATCGTAGGTTACGCTATCGTCCCCGCGCAGAGCGTAGAATCCGCCTTCAATCGGCATGAATCGAACTGTTGCAGTTACATTTCTTGTCTGATCATTGCCGGTGATCGAGCCGCAGGCTGAGGTACAAAGCAGCCCGACTAGCATCAGCACACTTCTGGATCGCATAAGCCTCCGAAAGGTTAGAAAAGTCCAAACCCCTGTCTGCCTCTGGCCTTAGCGAACGTTGACGGTGTCCTCAACCGTGGGTGTTCTCCCCGTGTTTTGGAACACTACGATGGCTTTGCCTGGTATCAACGCCGCGAAGCGAAATTGCTGTGTCGGGCCTGCCGGTACGGTAAAACTCACTTGCGAAGCGTCGAGAAAATGCACCACGCCGGACGAAACTGAGGGCGGGCTGATGTATTCCCCAGGGCCAATCGTCTGAAGCGTCACGGTAAATTCTGTCCCGGCGGGCACAGTTAGGGTCTGGTTTGTGTCTCCCCTTATGGAAACAGAAACCGGATTGCTTCCGCCGCAAGCAGGCGCTGTGAGAATTGTGAGAATTGGAACTACCCGCGCGATCGCAGTGAGGAAAGACATTCTCTTGATCATGTGGCCTCCAAGGTGCCTCGGTACGTTCTCCGCTTGATGAGTCCTATGCACTTTGGCGACGCATTTCCTGAACCGCCTTGTCTTACACCTGAGTTCCGTTTGAATGAAGCGGCTGGACCTTCACGGAGACGTTGTGGCACTGTTCCGCCCCACAGGGTGTTTTACGCGATCTTAGCCGCAAAACATTCCCCGAACGCCAGCCGTGGATGCAACAGGACTCGATATTCACGAGCGCGAGAGCCAGCTCTGCTCAATCGGTTTTCAGGGTGAGGTAACCTAAATCGACAGAGAATCGGACACCGACGCGCGTTTCCGCTATGAAATACGACTCTTCGAGGCCGCTTTCTCTCCGCGGCGGTCGAGAAATTCTGCTTCGGGTACATTTCAGAATGCCGAAGCGTCCGCGTTCCCACGTTCTTGAGGATGAATCGGTTCTCGCGTTTCGAGCTGCACTGCCACCGAGATGGATCTTTCGGCGGGAGGAAAATGGCGCCGACGCCCGTTTCCCCGATGAAACGCCTAGCAGCAAGCGCCTCGGCACGGATCGCAACGCCCCGTCGGCACAAAAAACTAGTCGCTTCAAAGCCGACGGCAGGTCGTCGTTCGAGTGCGCCCTACGGGCCTGCGACCACGCGTACGCTATCAGCTTCGCCGGGTTCTGCAAACCGCACCGTAAAGGGAGCTACGTGGGGCGGTCCTACGACGTACAAGAATGGAAGCTGCGCGATTTCACCGACTCCTGGCGGTAGACAGTCGGCAGCAGTTGGAACACTGGAGACGACGAACCGTATTCCGTCCGCGATCAATTGCGACTCGAACACAATTCCGGCATCACAGGGACCACTGCCGTTGTGGAAACCGATGCGAACGGTGTCACCGACGGCAGCTCGCTGTGGGACTTGGATCGCGTAGATACTCTGCTCACGGCGTTGGAGTGGGGTCGTCGCATCGTGGCAGCTGGCAGTGGCGAGAAGCAGCGCTGTGGCGCAGGTCAGATAGGACAAAGCACGGCTCATAGAAAGTCCTCCGGTAGGTGATCGGATCGAGCGTTCGTGGCGGATGTGAATTGCGTTCACCTGCATTCCCTAGGCCTTTTTCCGAGACTCGGGAATCAGCGCCGCAAGAAGGAGTGTCCTCGGAAAGTACTCCTGTCACAAAGTCGTCTTCCCGACCTCCTGCTGACGGCTACGGGATGAACCGGTAGCGCACCGTAACGGTTGCGCTTACGAGCACCTCAGGTGGTTGCATCGGCCCCGCAAACTCGTACCGGTTCATAAAGCTGACGTAACCAGCATTTCCCGCTTGGTTGAATCCTCCGGTGGAGGAGACTTCTATTACCGCGCCGAGGCGTCCGCCGAGCGCTGCAGCAAGAGCTTCGGCGTCACGCCGCGCTTGCGAGAGCGCTTCGGCATATCGTAGCCGGCGGACTGAGTCTGCGGCAGTCGCCTCGAATGTAGGCGGAGAAGAAGCGCTTGCCCCTGCCGCGATCGCGGCTGCAGCGAGCGGGGTAATCTGATCGAGGCGACTGGGTTGCACACGCACGACATAACGTGCCAGAAAGGATGTCTGCGACGAGCTGCCAGGATACCCGGGGATATTTTGCGCTGGCGAGACACCATATGGCACCGTGCTAATCGCATCCCGTCCGTTTGCGAATTGTTGGACCGCACTGGTGACGGCCTGGACCTTCTGTGATGCGCGTTGGGCAGCCTCGGCGGGCGATTCGCCCGAGCCTTCGATCATCAGATAGAGCGTCACCCGATCCGGCGCAATGCGCGCTGTCCGCGTTGCCGTGGATACGATGCGCGGTTCGGGGTCCGCACTCTCGATACGTGCGTTCTGACCAAGCGCTATCGTGGGCAACATCATGAGCACGGCTACTAGATCGTTTCGCATAGGGTCTCCCTGAGCAGGCGGGATTGCGGGACAAGCTTACCCAAAGGTATCTGAGTTCTTCGTGCCTCGAAATGTCGATTTCATATCACGACGCGTGGATCTGGAAGCGGCTAGAGAGATTCATGGTAACGTACGTTTTGTAGCGAGTCGTCAATGATGGGCGCAACCTACGGGCGCGTCCGATCGTACGTCGAGCAATCGCCACACGAACATCGGAGGTCCACCCACGAGGTCTCGTGTAGATGGGTCTTCGTTATAGCGCGCTTGGACACGAGCGTAGACGCGATCGCCTTCGTTCGGCCGTGCGCCGCGCCAGAGATGATTGACCAGTCCAGGAGCCCAAGCAGGGTGAAACATGCGCCCGTCGCACGTAACGAACGTATCGCCTTCCCAGCTATGATGAACGTATCCGTCGAAAGTGGTTGTATCCTGTGGTCCCACCTCCCAAGGAGGTCGCAATAGCGGAGCACAGCTCGTATTGGGTCGCTTTATATGGATGGTCACTGGCGTCGCAAGAGGACCTGCGAAGGGGACGGAGGTTCGTGCGGCATTCTCGCGCCCGCAAATACGCGTTAGTAGGGTGAACTGCGAGCCATAGTGGAACCGGAATCGAAATTCACCGGCGCTGTTTGTGACCGCGCCAACTGGCTCCGCGATCATCCAGACCTGGGCGCCGGGGATCCCGGCACCTGTTGCATCGTCCAGTACTATTCCACGCACCTCTCCTTCCGAAGGTGTGTTGACCGAGGACGTAGACATGGGCGGCCACGAAAGCTCAACGTCGCCCGCCTCCAATCCCCGGACGAACTCACCGTTGATACGAACCCGAGCGGTGACTCGGTAGCGTCCGTTCGGCAACGAATCTCCCAACACTTGGCGTACCGGAACCGCGAGCACGAAGACCCTCAATGCTCTTGGAGAAAGCCCCATCATCCTTGGGTCACACGCGGAAATAATGGGATTGCCTGCGACATCGTGGGTGGGCGGCTGTATTGGCGGCTGCCAGACATCTGAGTCCCATTTTCTTGCGTCCGCTTTTACGGTAAACCCGACGCGGTTAAAGGGAGCGCAGAAGGAGCTTATTAGTATCAAGCGTTGTTGACGAGAATCGTTGACCACAACCACTGCCACTCGCAGCGTGTCCAGTGCTGCGCCGACTACAGCACTCCCCGCTCTATACCGGAAACCGTCAGTTCTCAGAAACTCGGGCGTGTAACTCACCCGATGACAACCGATGAACGAAAGGGGTGACAAGAAAGCGAGGAGCGTGGGCCAAGAACGATGCATGCACAACTTATAGCGCGGGATTAGGCTGAACGCGAAGCGATTCGCGGCAGCGGTTGCACGGGCACAGAAAAAGCTTGGGGGAACAGCTCATCTTTTGGTTGAGTTTCGGTCGAGTTTCTCACTACAAAGTGCTACCTGAATTGACTGAGAATCGAACGCCGACGCCCGTTTCCCCTATGAAACACAACTTTAAGTATTATTTGAGTGTCCCCTGAGTCCGAATGGGGTTCACGGGGTCGCGGGCTCAAATCCCGCCGTCCCGATTTGCTAAGTGAAACCCCGATTCGCGTTTTGCGCGGTCGGGTTTTTTTCTCCAGTATCGCGGGGTGGGCTCGATTTCGATGCA
>JALYZH010000037.1 GCA_030948945.1 Gemmatimonadota bacterium
GAGAAGTACGCGCCGTTGTTGTCGGCGGCATACTGCTCTTCATACGTCGCGAGGTTACGAAGGTCAGACTTCATGGCTGCGACATACGCCTTGTCCTTCGTGTTCGCAAACTTCGGAATCGCGATCGAAGCAAGAATGCCGATGATAACGACTACGATAAGAAGCTCGATAAGGGTAAAACCCTTTCTGGTACGCATATGGATACACCTCTGAAAGCGTTGTATTTGATTCGCCTCTAGTGCTGCGTCGAGGTTTGAAGCCGACGGGCAAGTTGCAGGTAATTGTGAGCGACAGCGTCGCGCGCATCCTTGGAAGTCGCCCTATCTACAAGTAAGACGCGATCCTTTTCGCGTTTGCAACGCGAAAAAAGGAGCAACAATTGCTGTGGCACGATAGTGGTAAGTCATTACCACGCCTATACTTAGTGCGATCACAAATATGCGAATAATGGCAAAAGCATGGCGATTTGCCACACCTGTTGCAGTGTGCAATCCGAGAAAACACACGCTCGGAAATGACAAAAAAGGAGCCCTTTCGGGCTCCTTTTCGTGGACTGTGGGTGGCGCTTACCGCTCCCAGCGAGCCCGCACGTACGCGAACCGCCCGTTGAATCCGAACGGTGAGAAGCCGGTGTAAGGGAGGTTCCCGAGATTGTTGTTGGCGGGAATGTTCTCCGATGGGTAGACGTCAGCGATGTTGTTGACGCCCAGCGTCGCCGAGAAATGGCGTACTAGCGGCAGAGTGACGTTCGCGTCGGTGATCCATCTCGCCACGTATGTCTGATCGAGCGCGGGATTGGTCGGACCGCGTGTGGTGATCTCGCCGAAGCGGGTCGTGTGGAGAGTGACGTTGAAGCGCCGGATACTATGATCCAGCGTCAAGGATACCGTTCGGTGCGGCTGCGCCTCCTCGATCTTGGATCTTTCAAAGCGGTCGAACAGAACTGCGTTCTGACTGGACAACGCCGGAGGAGTGTCGGAGACACGTGTCACGACCGTTCCGGTGCGATTGAACCCACCGGTGAATCCAGTGACACCTCTCGTGCCCCAGTCCAGGAGATACCGTCCAATGATGTCGAGTCCGTTGGTCCTCGTATCGATAGCATTGGTGAAGTAGCGCGCGCTTCCGACGTTCGGAAACCCCTGCCCCGTAAGGAAAGCCGTAATGCCGACGAAGTTACCCGTCAGGACGATCCGGTCGCGAATGATGATGCGGTAATAGTCAGCCGTGAGCGAGAGCTGCTGCAGAGGCTGGAGCGCCACGCCAAGGCTGGCGTTCTGCGACCTTTCCGGCTTGAGCGGCTGGGCGCCGAGAGCCTTCGCTGCGCCACTCGTGACGGGGAGTGTGCGCACCTCGGTCGCGGTCAGTACCGGCGGCGTGCCAAGGTTGATGAAGTTCGTCGCCGTGGAGGAGAAGAATTCCTGGCCCAGCGATGGCGCACGGAATCCGTTGTTGTACGCTCCACGAATCGCATAGCCGGGGAATACCTCGAGTCGCCCGGAGACCTTTCCGATTGTCGTTGAGCCGAAGTCGCTGTAGTGCTCGGCCCGGCCCGCCAATCCGATGAGAAGACGCGAAACGGGGGTCGCTTCGAAGTCCAGATAACCGGCGTAGTTGCTCCGACTGTGGTTCCCCGCGTCCCCCGGCTGGAAACCTGGGAAGACTTGTGCGCCCGGAGTCGGCTGGTTACCTGCGCGGGGACCATCCAGAATTTTTACACCGCCATCGCGATAGGAATCGGGCTCGCCCGCGATGATTCCGTATGTGTCCTGGCGGGCTTCGAGGCCGAGCCCAACGTTGAGTGGCGCCGCAAAGGACCCCACCGGGAAGGCGCGCACGAAATCGAGATTGCCAACAGCCTCGCCAAGCTTGAGCGATCCGGAGTAGAAGCTCGTCGGGCTGGCCACGCCGAGTGTCGGGTTGATCGAATTGGTGACGGTGAAGTCGAAACGATTGTGTCCGTACACTCCGCTCAGGTCGTAATCCCAGCCAGCCAGATTTCCTTTGACACCGAGAGTCCCTGAATAATCGCCGATCTTGCTGTTGATGAGCGGGAGGAAACCGTCCGGATAGATCGCGCGGACGTTGTTGTCGGCCTGAGGCATGCGCCAGTTTCCGGCACCTTGTCCGTTGCGTCTGCCGAGCCCGCCAAACGCGTACACCTGCGCGCCGTTCTCGAAAGCGGGCAGAGCGCCGTTGAGGAAGAAGCCCACGTCATTTACGTGCGCATCACCCTGTCTGAAATGGACGGCATTGTTGAGAGTGGGATCCAGGTTTCGCGCGTCACCCGTGAAGTATTGCTGCCGCGTGTCATTGAGCGCCCTGTTCGTCGATCCCCGATTCTCGTACTGACCCGTGACGTGAAAAAATCCGTTATTTCCAAAAAGCTTTCCGGTGTTCGCCGACACGGCACTGACGTCACCGTCTCTCAGCTTGTTGTTTCCTGGAAGGCGCTTAAGTGTCGTGTAGTTCTGCCCCACTTCGTATTCTGCATCTGTCGACTCGTCCGACTTGAGGATGATGTTGATCACCCCGGCGATCGCGTCGGAGCCGTACTGCGCCGCGGCTCCATCGCGGAGAATCTCGATTCTCTCGATCGCGCTCGCTGGTATTGCGTTGAGGTCGACCCCGGTCGATCCTCGGCCGATCGTGCCGTTGACGTTGACGAGGGCGCTCGTGTGGCGGCGCTTGCCATTGATCAACACCAGAACCTGGTCGGGACCGAGCCCTCGCAGAGTCGACGGACGAACGTGATCGGTGCCGTCGGCGATCGTCGGTCGCGGAAAATTGAAGGACGGCGCCAGGGCCTGAATTATCTGGCTCGTTTCGACCTGACCCGTCTGCCTGATCTCAGTCGGAGTGAGCACGTCGACGGGAACCGGCGAATTCAGAACCGTGCGGTCGTGCGCGCGAGTTCCTAGGATGACGGCGGCATTGAGCTCGGTGACTCCGCGATCGAGTGAGTAGTCGCGACTCAGATTCTGGTCGGCGGCGACGCTGATCGTGTCGCGCTGCGGAGCATAACCCACGTAGGTGACGAGGATCACCTGGCGTCCGGCAGGCACGGGGAGCCTATAGCTTCCATCGCTCCGGGACACCGTTCCCTGGGTCGTTCCAGTGATGGACACGTGCGCACCGGCGAGTGGCTGTCCGTTCTGTCGGTCTATCACCTTGCCCGCGAGAATGGCCGCTGTTTGGGCGCCGAGCGCGAGCGGAGCGAAGATGGCCAGCGTGAGAAATCGCATCGAGCGCGCCAGACTTCCCGCGGTGCTTATGGATGTGTGCAAGCTTGTCTTACGAGTGGTGAAATGCATGTGGGGTCCCGGTTGATGAAGGGGGAGAGGTGCCGGGTGGGCAGACAGTGCCTCTTCGCCAATACTCACCTGATCGCCCGGAAGCGCAACAATGAGCTCGGCGGAGCCTCCCGCGCGCTAAGGGTATCTGTTAAGATGTGTGAGTCTCCTTCGCTCGAAGGAGCTTCGTTTTTTTCGGGGCGTAGCGTAGCCCGGTAGCGCGCCTGCTTCGGGAGCAGGAGGTCGCTGGTTCAAATCCAGTCGCCCCGACTGAACTAAATGAAGCCTCTACAACGTCATGCGTTGTAGGGGCTTTTTTTTCGCAACAAACGGGGATCTGTTGTGGGGCCTGCGTTGCTGCCTGTTTCTGGCTTCCATCCATCCAACCGGAGTCTGCTTGTTCGTGCCCTGACGCGAAGAGTCTTAATGAAATCGAAAAGCACGGTCATTCAGGGGGATACGGAGCGTCGCAAAATCGGCGATCATGATACCCCTTTGATCCCACCGCACTCGCGAGGGGGCTCCGGAGATCCTCTCCGTTCCTAAGGCAGCCAATTATCCGACGGAAGTCGTACTTCGGCACCCAGCCAAGTTCCCGCCGAGCTCGTTCGTTCACATAGACTCGCTCGATGCCGGGAAACATCGCCCAACCGCGGCGTGCGTACTCCGCGGCATATTCGGGTACCCGCTGACTCACGACTCGGGGCGCGTTCCCGCGCAAGTCGGCTACGTCGTCGAATGTGAAAGGTGTGGTTGCACTGATGATGTATTTCCCGAAGCCTATCAGCTGGGCCTTCTCCACGGCGAGCAAGTGCGCTTCAACGACATCTTCCAGGTCCACCCGCCGGTAGAGGTATTCATTCGCTTTGATGTTGCCGTCTTCGTAGGTCATTCTGAGATTTGCGTCGTCATCTAACTCCGGGAAAAATCTTGAGGTTCGCAAAATGAGGCATGGAAGGCCGTAACGGTCGTGCGTTAGCTCGCATAGATCCTCGGCGGCGGACTTCGTAACGCCGTAGATGTTCTTTGGCACTGGCCGCAGGTCCTCGGTCACCCACGCCGCAGGGGTCCCTCGAGGCGGCGTTAACGCCCGACCGAAAACGCTGGTTGTGCTCGTATATGCGAGGGCCGATACCCCGGCCGCCGCGGACTCCTCCAGAACGTTCAGCGTGCCACTCACGTTCGTGTCAATGAAGTCCTGTCGCGCGTGAGTAGCTATGTGGGGTTTGTGCAGAGTTGCGGTGTGAATCACGGCATTGACACCTCGCACACAGCTTTTCACGAATGCTCGGTCAGCGATTGATCCAATCCTATCGGTATACGACGACGCCACTCTGTCGAGACCAACCACTTCATGTGGGGAACCTCGAAGAGTGCGAACCAGTGCTTCTCCGAGGTGTCCGCTGCTGCCCGTCACCAGGATTCTCATGGAGTCTAAGCTAAGGTCGCACAGGACATTTTGCCGTGAGTCAGAGCAACAATGCGGACATCTAGCCAACTGAATTGGACAAAGCCCCTACAACCCAACTCGTTGTAGAGGCTTTTTTTTCGCTGCGCTCAGGCGTGGGTTGGCCTATCTCAGCCTCGACGGAACAGCGACCCGAGCACGCCTTCCGATACGCCGCGCGCGCTGTTCACGCGTCGCAGATGCTCCAGCTCTCCCTTGTCGAGCCAGAGGCCACCGCAATCCGGGCACTCGTCGATCTTCACCTGCTCTGCGTGCTGCTCCTTGAGATCCGCACCACAGCGAGGGCACCTGCGCTCGTGAGCTTTCCGCTCGGCGGTCTTCCTCTCCGCATCGAGCTTCACTCGCATCTCATGGATGATCTCGAGGTTCTTCTTCCCGAAATACTCGTCCTCATTCCTGCTCGGCTTTTCATCCATCGGCATCCTTGCTCCGGGAACAACCAATATAGAAATATCGCGGTATTGACAAAAGCCGGCCACGTTCCGATACTAAACCATATGGTTTACCATTCGTACCAGCTCGACACCACCTTTTTTGCGCTGGCGGACCCGACGAGGCGAGAAATTCTTGCTCGTCTCACGCTTGGCGAGCGTACGATCAGCGAGCTCGCCAAACGATTCGACATGTCGCTGCCGGGCGTCTCCAAGCACATACGCGTTCTACAGAATGCCGGGCTTGCGACGATAAAACGTGAGGGCCGGGTGCGGCGGGCGCGGCTCAACCCGGACCCCATGCGCGTGGCGCTCGAATGGATGGAACACTATCGCCGATTCTGGGAATCGGAGCTCGAACAACTCGCCACATACCTCGAACGTTCACCACAGGAGCAGACATGGCCACCCAAACCGCCAGAACAGCGGCAATCCCGAAACTCGAAGTCCACCGCACGATCCGCGCGCCGCAAAAGCGCGTCTTCGACGCGTGGACGAAACCGGAAGAACTGAAGCGCTGGCATGCTCCGGGCCCAATGACTGTGTCGTTGGCCGAGATCGATCTGCGTCCCGGCGGCAAGTATCGCATTCACATGCGTGCCCCGGATGGGGCTGAACACAAGGTCAGCGGAGTCTATAGGGAAGTCGATCCACCCAATCGAGTCGTCTACACGTGGGGATGGGACGGCGACCATCCGGTCAAGAACAGCACGGTGACGGTGGAATTCCTCGATCGGGGTGACACAACCGAAGTCGTCTTGAAGCACGACGGCTTCCCGGCCGGAGACGAGCAGGCGAACCACGAGAAGGGGTGGATCGCAATTCTCGACAAGTTGGAAGCGGAGTTTCCGCGAGGGAAAAAATAGGAGCGCCTTTCCAGCAGCTCCGGCTTACCCGCAACCGTTCAGAATCCGCCTGGGCGCCAGCGCGTGCGGAGACAATCCTTCCGCTCGCCTGGCGTACACGCGGGCGGTCGCGCAGTGGCCGCGCCGGTAGTAGAGGTCGGCCACTCTAAGGTTTATTCGATAGCTACCTGGATCCCAGGTAGCGCCATTCACCCATCCCGCTGTCATTCCGCCGCGACCCACCGCCATCATTGAAACGGTTTGCGTCGCGCTGCGTGCGGCGGACACCAGCGCGACGAACAGGATTCCGACTGTCACGAGACTCCAGGCACGGGGGGAGAGCTTTGCTTCTCTTCCCTCGTGTCGAATGCCGCTGGTGGCGCCGATCACGGTCCACACTAGAAACGATGGCGCGCCGAGAAGCAGCACCACATCGAAAGCGCTGACGACAATCGTTGCGACAATCGTCCCCGCGAGCACGAGCTGAGCGAGCACAGCGTCACCGTTTTCGAGCTCGCTCCACCTTCGAAGCGATCCGTAAAAGAGCACAGCGAATACGCCGAGAAGCGCAACGGTGGGAACTACTCCCCGCTCTGAGATAAACGCCACCCAATCGCTACTCGGCCACGGATTGGCGGTGGTGCCGTCGTCGGCCAGCGACCGATCGCTGGTCGGTGCGAACTCAACGTATTCGACTGGCCAGTTTCCCGGGCCGACGCCGAAGACGGGATTACTCGCCGCCATCCGGAGTGAGTTCTCGTACTGCGCGAGACGCCCACGTCCGCTCCCCTTCTTGTAGTCCACAACTCCGCGCGCAGTATCGAGGTACGGCGATTCGCTGTTCCAATTGAGCCGGTTTGGCAAAGCGATCGCGACCAACGTCCCGATCATTGCCGCGAGGAGGAAACGCGCAAACCGACCGCCGACCTTCGCACCGCGCCAATACTTTCGGGACGCCAGCATGGGTACGAGGAGAACGATTACACATGCGGCGACGGCGAGCCACGCCGCGCGGGATCTCGATAACACCAGCGCGGCGGCGAGGACCGAGCCGCCAAGCGAGCCCAGCAATGCGCCGAACCCCCGGCGCGCAGTGATGGTGCACCAGACGAGCGAAGGAAGTCCGATGACGGCGATGTGCGCGACGAAATTGCGATTCCCCAACGTGCCGCCGGGCGCGCGATTGGTGCTGAAGTAGTCGCTATCGAGGCCGTAAGCCTGCGCCAGCGAGAGCAGGGCAGCACAAACAGCGGCAAACGCAGCCGCGACCAGGATGGGGCGGTAGGCGCCTCGTTCGGCTGTCGAGCGGGCACCCCAGAAAACGATCGCACCCGAAACGCTGACGCCGAGCGCGCGCTGCGCGAGCCAGTGGTTGGTAGCGAAGAGAGTAGACGCCGCGCTCCAGAGCAGGAAGAGGGCGAGCAGCTTGTCAGCCAGATCGAACGATAATGAGCGTCGACGCGTTAGCAAAACTACTGCGACGATGAGCGCCGCAACGTTCAGTACGAGCTCTTTCGGCACGAAGTACCGATCGAGCTCGAAGAGCTTGTAGGGAAGTGCGACTATTACTGCGAGAACGACGCCGAGTTGGAGAAGCGCGCGGATGGTACGATCGGCCATCGGCGAAATATGCTTCTTCTATAGCGGTCGGTGATCCTGACTATCTGGCGAACCAGTACGTCGCTTTTACCAGGAACACGTTGCTCGGCCGGCCGAAGATGTCGCGCGTCTCGCGGCGGGTGCGGAAATCGCCCTCGAATTGGAGGAAGTCGCTGCGCTCCTGCTGCCAGACAAAGAAGAGCGCTGATCCGGGCCTGTACTCCCAACGCACGACTGCATTCCCTCGCAGAGAATGCGTGCGGAAGTCCGGATTGGTGATCGAGAATGAAGGTGCGACGCCGCTGCCGTCGGGATCGATCGTATAAGAAACGATCTTGCCGGATACAGGATCCCGCGCAG
>JALYZH010000063.1 GCA_030948945.1 Gemmatimonadota bacterium
GTGGGAAGAGATCGTCGACAAGATGCGCAATGCAAATTGCCTCAAGGAGACTCCGAAGCCGGAGCAGGATGCAGAGAGCTTCATTCGTCGTAGTGCGGATGCCGGGCTTTTGCGCATCCTAAGGTGAGCCCGCAGAACTCCCAGGCGGCGCTCACCGCTCTGAACTGGGTCCGCCCCGTTCTCACTCATTTCGAGACTCCAAGGGCGGCAGAAGATCTCGCCGCTGACATCATCGATCTGTGGGCCGGTGCCGAAGCGTCGCTACAGGCGCTGGTGGGCAACACCTCCCTCGCCGGCCAGCAATTGATTCGCGCCGCGCGACAGTCAGAGCTGATCGCGCTGGACCAGGCGCACCTGCTTCTTGAATTCCTTGCGGCGCGCGACCGCGCCAATCGCACCAGCTACAAGCCAACCCAGGCGGATGGCGACGCGGCGGTCGAAGGATTCAGAGCGCTGGAGTCTTCGCTCACTGGAAAGGCGCCCGTAAAGCGTGCGACTCCATCGAGCCCGCTCCAGGCTGTCTACACGCCTCGTGGACAGCAGCAGCACCCATCTCCTGCCCCGCAGCCGCCTCCGTCACCGTACGCGCCACCCACATCCGGCGGTGGATACAGACAGCCGCCCAGCTACGCCGGCAGACGAATGTCCGGTCCTCCTACTATCGAACAGCCACCACCGGGATCATTCACCCCGCCTAGCGGAAGCTCGCAGGCGGGCGGCGGTGGGCTCGGACGGAGCAATGTCGAGCACGCTCTCGCTGCCGCGGAGCGACGTCGCTGGCCGAAGCTGTCGCTGCCGGTTCTGATCGGTGCGGCGGTAGTCCTCCTCATCGTAGTAGGCATCTGGTTCGCATTCAGCAGAGGCGGATCCAGCGGCGACGGATTGACCGCCGGAGTCACCGCGATGAACGCCGGACAGCGCGAGAAGGCTCGTGGTGAATTCATGAGAGCGGTTAAGGAAGAACCCAATTCCGCGATGCCGCACGTCTTTCTTGCCCGCCTGTCGCGCGGGGAGGGGGATCTGGCGTCCGCCCGGGCGCAACTGGACACAGCCCTCCGTGTTGAGCCGAAGAACCAGTACGCTCTGCGTGAGATGGGTCTCGTGCTCTTCTCGACCAAGCAGTACGATCTCGCGCGCCGGTTCTTCGTCCGCGCGGTCCAGGCCGATCCACAGGATCGCGGCGCTCAGGGTTATCTCGGCTGCGCTCTGATGCGATTGGGCCGCGTGCAGGAGGGGACGAACTTCATCAGCAAAGCCGGCACTGGAGCCTGGCAGTCGTGCCTCCAGCCTCTGACTACAGCCACGCCGCCGCCCTTGTGATCGAATTCAGGAACGTCGGGAAGACTTACAGATCACTCCTCGGCAACTCGGTAAAAGCGGTCGAGGAGTTTTCGTTACAGGTAGTTGAAGGCGAGATACTGGGTATCGCTGGCCCGAACGGGGCGGGGAAGTCGACTCTCATCGCGATGCTGCTTGGGTATCTGCGGCCGACGACGGGAACGGTTCAAATCAATGGACTATCCCCGCGCAGGTACGTAGAGCGTAACGGCATCGGCTACATGTCGGAGCTGATTGCAATTCACCCGAAGTGGCGTGCGGAGACTGCACTGGTCCGCTACGCGACGCTCGCGGGAATCTCGGGCGCCGACATTCCCAATCGCGTGAATGAGGTGATCGACAAACTCGGACTCGCCGAGCACCGCGACAAGAAAGTAAAGGCATTGTCGAAAGGGAATCTGCAGCGCCTTGGCCTTGCGCAGGCGCTCCTCCGTGACGACCAGGTTCTCGTTCTCGATGAGCCCACGCACGGGCTCGATCCCGTCTGGACCCAGCGATTCAGGGACATCGTCGTGGAGCTGCGCCGTCCGGACAGGATGATCCTCATCGCTTCCCACAATCTCGACGAGCTCCAGCGTCTCGCCGACCGAGTGGCAATCATCGACCACGGTCGGCTGCAGCGCGTGGTAAGCACGAGTTACGAAGAGAGTTCACTCGCGGTGACACGATTTCGCCTGACGCTTGCGGGCGGCTACGATCGAATTCGCGAATCGTTTCCATCGGCTGAAAGCGCGGGAAGGGGTGAGTACGACGTGACGGTGACAAGCATACGCGAGCTGAATACCGCGCTGGCCGATTTAATCGGCAGAGGCGCGTTGGTGGTGAGCGTCGTTCCCGAGCGATCTGTGCTCGAGCAGCAGTTCAGGGAAGCCGTGGGAGAAACCCAATGAATCGAGGGAGATTGGGCAAATATTCGCTCTGGCAGTTCCGGGATTTCGTGATCGATCGCGGCATCGCGATCCTGATAATCGGTCTGCTGTGGGGCTATACGCTCGTCGCGCCGTTGCGCCGGGCCATGGGACCTGCGTTCTCGATGAGCCCCTCTTCTCCTACCTGGCCACTCCTGCTCACCGTGGCGTCGTCGATCGTGTCGCTCTCGGTGCTCATCGCCCTGAACGGGATGGTCTCGACCGACAGGAAAATGGGCTACTACCGCTTTCTCTTCGCGAAGCCCGTGAGCGTCGTCGCGTACTACTCGCAGCTCTACGTCGTGTACATGGTGGGCGTGCTCACTGCGATGCTGGTTCTATCTGGCATACTGCACTGGATAGTGCCTGACTTCAGCATAGTTCACTTTCTTCTCTATACCGCGCTCATTTACGTCGCGATGGGCGGAATCGGGTTCTTTATCTCGGTGGCGACGCGATATGACTGGCTTACATTGGCGGCGGTGTGGCTCGGGTCGTGGCTGCTGCGCGATATCTACGGCGCGCGGCCGGGATTGCCGGGGAAGCTCGTTCAACTGCTTCCGCCGGTCCATAAGCTCAACGACGTCGCAAACGTCATGATCACGAATGGCGCCGCGCCGGCGAGTGATGTGATGTGGCTGCTTGGCTATGGCGCTGCCTTTTTCTTCCTCGGTCTACTTCTTCTGCGCCACGGACAGCTCGCCGACTAGCGAAACCGCTGCCAAATCATCTCCACCCACAATGGATCCAAACAGCGTTCATAGAACAGTGCTCCCGAACGGCTTGACCGTTCTGGTGCAGGAAGACAGGTCGGCGCCCGTCGTCGCGATCGTGACGTACGTGAAAGCCGGCTACTTCGACGAGACCGACGACCAGCAGGGGCTGTCTCACGCGCTCGAGCACATGTTCTTCAAGGGGACCCAGCGGCGCGGCGTGGGGGACATCGCCAAGGAGACGAAGGCGAGCGGCGGCTACCTCAACGCGCACACCATCTACGACAACACGGCGTACTACACCGTGCTGCCGTCGTCCGGATTCGCGAAAGGCCTCGACATCCAAGCCGACGCTTATGCGAACTCGGTGATCGACTCCGACGAGCTAGCGAAGGAAATGGAGGTCATCATCCAGGAAGCGAAGCGGAAATCGGACAGCCCGTCAGCGATGGCTACCGAGACACTGTACGAGCTGCTGCACGACGCTCACCGGATGAGACGTTGGCGGATCGGACGAGAGCCGGGCCTCCGATCGTTCACCCGTGACAAGATGAACGCGTTCTACCGCAACTTTTATCGGCCATCGAACACGATCCTCACCATTTCGGGGGATGTCGATCCCGCTGATGCTTTGCGACGCGTCAGGGATCTGTACGGGAATCTCTCATCGGCGAAACTCGAGCGGACGCCCGGACCTCGCGAGCCGGACCACGACGGATTCCGCTATCGCGAGCTCGCGGGCGACATCCAGCAGAGTCAGCTCGTTCTTGGCTGGAGAACGCCGGGCACTCTCGATCCAGACACGGCGGTGCTCGATGTAGCCGCGTCCATTCTGGCGACTGGACGAGCGTCCAGGTTGTATCGCGCGGTGCGCGAAAAGAAACTCGCGTCTTCGGTGAGCGCTTACGATTACACGCCAACAGAGCTCGGTGTTTTCGTGGTGCACGCGGAGACGGAGCCCGAGCGCGCAGCCGAGGCGGCAGGGGTGATCTGGGATCAGCTGCACCAGCTGCGAGTGGGAGCACTCGAGGAGCACGAGCTCACGCGCGTGCGGCGCATCTTCGAGGCGCGTTGGGTGCGCCGCCTCGAGACCGCTGAGGGACGCGCCAATTATCTGGCCGAGTGGGAGGCGCTGGGTGGTTGGCGAATGGGAGAGAACTACTTCGAGCAGTTCATGTCCGCGTCCGCCGACGATGTGCAGCGTGTCACCCGAAAGTATCTCAGCGAAGAAAGAGCGGCGGCTCTCATCTATCGTCCGGAAAGCTCACCAGTCGTCGCCCAGGACGCCGCGGACATGCAGCGCATTCTGGGCGCCGGTCGCTCCGAGCGGCTCGCCTCGATCCCGCGACGGACTGCGCCGGCGACGTCAGGGGATAACGGCGCGGAATTCGAAAAGGAAGAGGCGGGTGTTTCCGTTTTTCGGACGGCGGAGGGAATTCCGGTTCTCGTCCGAAGAAAGGTGGGCACACCGATGGCCAACATTGGGGTTTACATCGTTGGCGGTGCCGTCGAAGAAGAAGAGAATGAGGCCGGCCTCACTCTTCTTACTGCGCGCACGATGCTGAAGGGGACCGCGACTCGCACCGCTGCCCAAATCGCTGAAGACGCGGAGATGCTCGGAGGCACGATCTCCGCGAGCGCCGGCAGCGACAGCTTTGGCTGGTCGTTCTCCGTTCCCAAGGCGCGCTTGGGCGAAGCTCTGGAGCTGATGGGGGATGTGATTCAGCGGCCGACGATTCCTGACGACTCGTTCGAGGCTGAAAGAGCTGTCGCTCTTTCCAACGTTGCGACGATGCGCGATGACATGTATCGGTATCCCATGCGCCTCGCCAGCTCGGTCGCGTTCGGTGCACATCCGTACGGACGTCCCGTCATGGGGACCGAGGAGTCTTTGCGGGCGATTTCGGCGGAGCAGGCTCGGGAGTGGCACCGGTCGCGCGTCCTCGAGTCGGCGGCAGTCATTGGGATCGTTGCCGATGTGGATGTCAAGGAAGCCGCTGACATGGTGGCGCTGGAATTCGGTGCGCTGGAGCCGAAAAAGAGTCCAAAGGTGGGGAAGCCGCATTGGCCGAAGTCCGTGAAGATCGCAGCGGAGTCGCGCGACAAATCGCAGACGGCGATCGCGCTGGCGTTCCCGGGACCATCGCGCTCCGACGACTCGCGCTTCGGGGCTGGCTTGATCGGGACGGACGCGAGCGGACTCGGAGGTCGCT
>JALYZH010000076.1 GCA_030948945.1 Gemmatimonadota bacterium
TCTCGCAGGTGAGAGTGACGGGACGTATCGCCCAAGGGGTAAAGCTCGTCAATCTTGATGAAGGAGATGTGGTCACGGCCGTTGCCCGCGTTGTCCCCGAAGATGAGGGCGACGAGTCGGAAAACGGATTGCCTGCCAGCGACACGGAACAGGTCGAGGCCCTCACCGACGAATGATAAAAGAGCGTCCTGACGTGGTGCCTCAACTCGAGGAGATCGAGAAGCTGCGCTCGGCGCTGCGTAAAGCAGAGGCCGAAGTGCAGCGTCTGCTCGAGGAAGCGGCCGCGCGTGGGGCGCTCGTTGACATTCTGCACGACGTCATGGGCTCTCTGTCGATGGGAGAGCTGTTCCACATGCTCGCGAGGCGTCTCGCCCGCGCGCTCAACCTGAGTCACTCCTCCGTGATTTTCGCCAAGTGCGGCGACACTCACGGCACGGTGGCCTCCGCGCACGAAGATCCGCAGCTCGAGAATCTTCAGGTCGAGCTGGACAAGTACCCCGAGATCGAAGCAGCGCTCGCTAGCGAGAAGCCGGTTCTCATCCCCGATATCTGGCACTCCGACGCCTACAAGAATCTGCGCGAAGCCTGGGAAGCAGACGGCAGCGTTATCTCGGTGCGCTCGATCATCGCGCTGCCGTTCCGGCTCGACCTCGATCGCACCGGCGTCTTCCTGCTGCGCCGCACGGCGGAAAAGGCATCGCTCAACGACGCCGACGTCGAATTCGCCGAGACCGTGGTGAAGAGTGCGATGAACGCGATGCGCCGAGCCCACATGGTGGAATTGACCCAGGCGGACAACATTCGCCTCGAGGCGCTCGCACGCACCGATCCGCTTACGCAACTGCTCAACCGTCGCGCGCTTCTCACGCAGCTCGCTACCGAGGTCGAGCGCGTACGCCGCTACAACGCGCCGTTGGCGATTCTCATGATCGACGTCGACGAGTTCAAGGAAGTGAACGACACCTATGGGCATCTCGCCGGCGACCAGGTGCTGGTGGAAGTCGCGATGCTGCTCGCGCGCACGGCGCGCAGCGTAGATGCTGTCGCGCGCTACGGCGGCGACGAGTTCGTGATCGCGGTTCCCGAGACGGGAGAGGCGGGCGCGATTGCATTTGCGGAGAGGCTTCGCGACAAGATCCAGGCGCATCCCTTCGACATTGGAAAGGGAGAGCCGCTGCGCCTCACCGTGAGCATCGGAGTGGCCGATTTCCCGGTGCCCCGGGTCGAGACCGCCGAGGACTTACTCGATTGCGCTGACCGCGCACTCTACCGCGCCAAGGCTGGCGGGCGTAATCTGGTGTGTGTCTGAGTAGTTTGTGACGGGTTGCAAAGCCCGTTTTCCAAAGCTCTCCCACACCACCATGACCACAAACTCAAGCGCCCTCCGCGCTTCACGAGCCGTTGCAGTAGTAATTCTCATCGCACTCACTGGCTGCCTGGTCGACTCCTCAAAGAAAGAGTCAACGGCTGACACGACGCATCTCACCCCGGTCGTAACGGTGACGCCCGTCAATCGCGGTTCTCCGGGAATGGCGGAGCGGGTGATGTGGGCGTTCTCTCCCGACAGGAAGGCCGTGCTCGTAGTCGCGGATCCCGGCGGGGTCGAGAATGAGCCGGTGCCGAACGGTTTCATTTTCGCCGATGAGGCGCGCGGATTTCAGACGCAGATGGACAGTGTGTGGGACGTCATGCCGTCGCCGGACTGGAAGTGGATTGGATTCGGTCGCGCCTACTCGGTGGTAGGCGGCTCCGGAACCGGAACCGACCTCCTCACCGATGTCTCCCGCCGTACTGCGATCGATACCGCGACTCTACGTGCCGGGTCGTTTGCCTCGAGCGGGATGGGGATGGGGCGCGCAGTGGCACAAGCGGGAGTGATTCACATCCCGGAGAATCCGCGCGCCAATGCAGCGGCGGATAGCGCCGCGCCGAAGCTTTTTCCGGTGGCGCGCGGCCGGCGCGTTCGCTGGACCGCCGACGGGTCCACTCTCGCGCTCGGGAACAGTCCGTCCCGGGCCGTGGACAACGAGCCCAGCCAGACGTGGTCCGCGCTCGATCCGCTGACGGGCGCGCTGCACGGGACGCTCCCCGCGAACTCGAAGCTCGCCGAGGTGAACTTCACGCAGGGTCCCACTCTCGATCGATCGCTGCCGATCGACATGAGCAAGTCGCCGCCGATTCAGATCCAGCACGGGAATCAGACATTCAATATTCAGAGCGAGCGCGGGGTGATCACGCTCGTCGAGACTACGCCAGGCTCGACGACCAAGGCCGCGCCGCGCGTTGTCGGGGCGGGGATGGCGCTCGCTGCTACTGCTGGGGGGCGGTACATCATTGCTCTTGCCCCGCGAAGTACCCCCGATCCAAATTCGCCGGCCGCTGAACCGGTTGTGTACACGGTCACTTGGTGAGGGGCGACGCTTAGGCACTCCTGCGCTTCGTATTTTGGATGCCCGTCCAAGCGGAACCGCCCCTACGCGTCGCCGTCACGCTATCCAGGTGCGTCTTACTTGCCGATCCTCCGCAACTCGACCATCAAACAATGGTCCTGCACGACATCGATCCCCGCTCGCGCGAGCTTCTCAGCTGCGTCATCGTTTCGAATGCCGAGCTGAAACCATACTGACTTGGGTTTCTTGGCGATGATGTCGTCCACGTGCTGCGGGATGTCCACCGGCCGCCGGAAGACGTTCACCATGTCGATGTCGCCGGGAATGTCGCTGAGCTTCCTGTACACTTTCTGACCGAGCATCTCCGTCAGGTCCTTGTAGTACACGGGGACCGGGACGATCTCGTATCCTGCGCGCTTCGCGTATTCGGGAACGTAGTTCGCCGGCTGATCCGCATCTGGTTTGATGCCGAGCACCGCGATTCGCTGCGTGTTTTCGAGGAGCTGTTTTATCTGCTCCGGCTTGTCGAGCAGATGGTTGCGCCAGCTCGCCGTATCAACCTGTGCTGTCATCATTTCCCTCTGTGCGCGCGGGGTAACGGGAAGCGCATCGCCCGCATAAATTGCAAGAGCGAGTCCAGTTCAAATTCCCGGAGATTCACAAGTAATGCGGATGTTGGTTCTCGGCGCGGGCCTTCAAGGCTCCGCCTGCGCGTATGATTTGCTGCAAAACCCCGAAGTAAAGGAAGTCCGACTGGCCGATCACCACACCGGCCACCTCGCGCAGTTTCTGGCACCATACTCGGGCGATCGACTGATATTCACGCCGCTCGATGTGCGCGACAAGGAAGCGGTCCTCGCTCTGATGCGCCAGTCCGATGCCGCGATGAGCGCGATCCCCTACTACTACAACTACGACCTGGCGGAGCTTGCCGTGCAGGCGGGCGTGCACTTCTCCGATCTTGGCGGCAACACCGAGATCGTGTTCAAGCAGAAGACGCTCGACCTGGAGGCGAAGAAGAAGAACATCACCGTCATCCCCGACTGCGGTCTCGCGCCCGGAATGGTGAACATTCTGGCCGAGCACGCGATCAATCAGCTCGATATGGTGGACAGCGTCCGGATCTTCGTCGGCGGCTTGCCGCAGCATCCGGAGCCGCCGCTCAACTATCAGATCGTTTATTCGCTCGAGGGTGTGCTGGACTACTACACGACGCTGTCGTGGGTTCTGCGCGATGGCAAGCGGACACAGGTCAAAGCGCTGTCGGAGATCGAGGTTGTCCGCTTCGACGGGTCGGTGGGTGAGCTCGAGGGCTTTCACACCGCGGGCGGGCTATCCACGATGGCGTTCCGATACGAAGGAAAGATCCCGACGATGGAGTACAAGACGCTCCGCTACCCGGGGCACGCGCGCATCATGGAAGCGATCCGCGAGCTCGGTCTCCTCGAGCTGAATCCCGTCGATGTGAAAGGAATCAAAGTCGTGCCGCGCGATCTCGTCGTCGCGGCGATAGGACCGCGTCTCACCAAGCCGAACGCCTACGATCTCGTCGCGCTGCGCGTTGTGGCCGAAGGGAAGAAGGGAGGCAAGCCGAAGAAAGTCGGCTGGGAGATGGTGGACTACTACGACGAAGAGAACGGCATCAGCGCGATGGAGCGCTCGACTGGTTACTCACTCTCCATCACGGGTCAGATGCAGGCGCGGGGAGAGATCGGCAAGGCGGGGGTGTTCACACCCGATGAAGCCATACCCGCGGAGAAATACATCAAGGAGCTCAAGAAGAGAGGGGTTGTGATCAGGGAGATGACTTCCTGGAACAACGACAACTGAACGGGTGCGAGCTGTCAGTGGCATAGATGCCAGTGACCAGTTCACAACGCCCGGACTTCGCACAGTGGTCTTAAGGCACCGGCTGTTGCATGTACCTGGAAGCGAGCGAAGTAAAGTCTGGGCGTAGTGAACTGACAACTGGTAACCATGCTACTCATCGCTCGCACCCGTTCAGTTGCAGTTCAGCTATCAGTGTTCAGCCAGCAGGTATATCGCGCTAGCCGCCAGCAGAAAATACGGAACAAGGGCTGCCGCCCCGACGTAGTCTTTCGCCACCCGCTGTCCAAAGAACAACGCCGTCAGGTTGATCGCGCCGACAACTGCGCCGAGGAACGCGACCGTCGGATCGTGCGTCAGCAACAGCGCGACCGCACCGGCTCCGCTCAACGCACCGGCGGATATTTCCAGGACCGTGATTACCGCGAACATTGGCCCCACCGTTCCAGCCAGTGGGCTCTTCGCGAAATGCTGTTCCAGGTACGCGCGGTTCCCGCGACGATCCACAACCTTGTCGATTCCCGATTGCAGGAACAAGATTGCAAGGAATGCCGACACGAGAATCTGCAGGACGTACGACGCAACCTCGGGCGAGTTCACGTTTGGCATGGTGTTATTGTAGCACTGTCGAGGTGAAACTGTCCAATTCTGGCGGCGGATGATTCACTGGAATAGAGCGAGGGGAATACTCGGTGCCTTCATTTGCGTCCTCGGGTGCCAGCCGCAAATGCGGGTGAGCCCGCAAGCGCTGCTCGACGCGTCGGAGCAGGTCGTAGTGGTGATCACCCCCAATTGGGCGTCGACCACCGGATCAATGCAACGCTTCGAGCGCGCAACGCCGACGTCGGAATGGCGGTCGATCGAGCCTCCGATCCCGGTGGTGGTCGGACGCACTGGGATCGCGTGGGGTGTCGGGTTCGATGATGTCACCATCGAAGGCCCGCACAAGCACGAGGGCGACGGCAAGGCGCCGGCGGGAATCTTTCCGCTCGACACCGCGTTCGGTTTCGCGCCGCACGACTCAATGCAGGGCGTGAAGCTGTCGTACGTTCAGTTGTTGCCCACTACGGACTGCGTCGACGATACAGCGTCAATTCACTACAACACCGTAGTCGACAAGGCGACGGCTCCACGCGTCGACTGGAACAGCGCCGAGCACATGCGACAGGTGCCGCAATACAAGGTCGGGGTGATCGTTGGGTACAATGCCGCTCCGCCCGTGAAAGGACGGGGCTCGTGCATCTTCCTCCACATCTGGTCCGGACCGGATTCCCACACCGCGGGGTGCACCGCGTTCGACGAAGCGAGGCTGCACGAGGTGATGATGTGGCTGGATCGGGCGAAGCGCCCGCTGCTCGTCCAGCTCACCGCCAACGACTACGCGAATCTGCGTGCCGGATGGAAGCTCCCGGCGGTTGGGCCAACCTAGAGTCTGGCTTTCAACCCAAAGCTCAGAGTTCTGCCCGGAACCACCGTGATGTTGTCGGGCTCGCCGTGCTGGCGACTGAGGAGATTCTCGCCACTCAAAGTGAACGCGAGTCCGCGGAAAAGATTTCTGCCGATGCTCGCGCGCAGCCGCGTCACGCCGCTGTATTGGAGCCAGTAATTCCGCAGCTCCTGTCCGACGAGGGCGGCATCTGTCTGACTGGAATTCGAGAACGCCCCCGCAAGCGCGACTCGATCGTAATTGATCCAGTCCCACGAACGAGAAGCAGTCAGCGATCCCGTCCATGCCGCACCGTTCAGCGCGGCGGTGAAGCTACCGGTTCGCGCGGGCACCTCGAGCATCCTGTCGCCGACCTGGAGATCGCCGGTGTATCCCCGTGCCAGCCGCCGCACCCTGCTGTCGACCGTCGAGTACGTTCCGGTAAGTGTGAGCGCTGCAACGGTCGCATCACTCTTGAGCTCCCACCCGCGATTCGTGATCTGACCGACGTTCTGAAACGCGTATTCGATGCGCCGGTCTTCGGGGCGCACAGGCTGCGACGGTGGCTGCGGTTGACCGATCGTGGCCGTCGGCCGACCGTAGTGAGACTCACCATCATTCGCGTAGGCCACGCGCTGAATCACGCCGGTAGCCAACTGGTCGAAGCGTGTGACCTGAAACCCGAAAGATCTTCCGACGGAAAAATCCATTCCCGCTTCTATCCCGGATTGCTCCTCGGGCGACAGGCTGAGCTGTCGCGCCTGGCCATGGGGATCGAACCAGGCAGTCTCGCGCGCAACGGTTGATGCCGGACGAATTCCTCGCCCATACGCCGATCGCAGCTTGATCGTGACCGGGCCATAATCACCGAGCACCGCGGCGCCCAGCATCGGAAGGAGCGACAGAGTACTGCCACTGAAGACATCATTCCGTTCAACCCTCAGCCCTCCCGTCAGATAGCCGGCGTCGCGCCACGAAACATTGGCCTGCGCCACGCCAGCCGTCGTTCGACGCTGGATCGCAGACTGAGCCGATCCGCCTGCCTGTGTTGCAGAAGTGGTGGTCTCGGGGTTATAGTTGAGGAGCGAGCTCTCTCCGGTAAGCGTAAGCGTTGCTCCCAGGGTCTCGGTCTCGCCCAGCTTTGCCACACTGCTTGCCCGCAGTGTAGTGAGGTTCGCGGTGCCGCCAGCCGTTCCGAGATCCGGGCCCGACGCAGAGGGAAGTGGCGTGTGGTAGTCAGCGAGATTCGAGAGGCGACTTCCGTCAAAACCCGCGACGAACGCATGCGTCCATCGCTCGCTCTGAATGATCGTCGCGCTTCCACCGACAGTGTACTCGCGAACCGATTGCGGAGTGGTCAGGCCCGCGCGAGTCGCGCTCACCGAATCACGAAATAGCGGACTGAAAGGATCCGCGGCACGGCTGTCGAAAGCCCTGCCCGTAGCCGTTGCGATGAACTTCGAGCGCACCAGCCGAAATCCCGCGCTCCCCGCAGTGTGACGCACGTATGCGCCGGGGACGTATTCCCCCACTCCGCCCGAAGTGAAGCTCATGCTGCCGGACTGCGCACTCGAGCCCTGGCGAATTGTCACGGCATGATCCTGGGTGATCGCCGACCGCGTCACGTATGCGCTGGTCGCGGCACCAATTGCTGACCGTACTTCAGCGCTTGGCCCGCCATCGGAGCCATCGTGCCGCGTGACGATGTTGATTACGCCGCTGATTGCATCGGTTCCGTACAACGCCGCGCCCTGGGGTCCCCTGATGATCTCGATCCGCTCTACGGCTTCCGGCATGAACTGGGTAATCAGCAACGGATTCGCCAGCTCGATTCCGTCCACGTAGATCTTCGGATAGCTGGCGCCGAACGAGCTGGTGCCGCGAATGCTTCCATAGTGCGCGAGCAGCGATGTCGGTGGCGTCTGCCAGAGCCACAAGCCCGGCACCGCATCACTCAGCGCTTGTGCGAGGTTTCCCTCTGCGTACCGCGACAGCTGTGCCCTCGTTACGACGTTCATGGCGACGGTCAACCGGCGGGCTGGAGTCTCGATCGCGTTGCCCGTGACAACTACACGATCGAGTATGCGCGCGGGGCGGGGGAGCGCGTCGCCGTCTTGTGGCGCCTGCAGCGGCGACAGGACCACATGCTCGCCACCAGCTGCAACGGGAAGCACAGAAGTTCCGCGCAGCAGGAGCGACAGCGCTTCGCCGAGAAAGATCGAATCGAACGAGGCACACACTCTGTTGTCGAGTGGAAGCGCTTCCGTTGCGTAAGAGAGCCGGACGCGCGTGTCGACGGAGAGTCGATCGAGCGCTTCTCGGAGTGAGATGTCCCGCGCGTGCATCGAGACGCGGCGATCGAGCGGGGGATTCCAGGTCGTCAGCGAGGTGAGGAATCCGCTTGGTGGCGAGCAGACCGATTGAGCCTGCGAGGTCGAGCCAATCACCAGCGCTGTGGCAACCAACAGTATCCGCGTGGAACGACGCGAGAGCACGGAGCCGTTCACGGTCGGACCGTTACTAGCGCCGAATGCCGGACGCGTTCGCCCGATAAAGAGTAGCGACGTCTCCCTGCCGCTCGACGCGCGCGCCGAGTGAAAGAGCGATGACGTTGAGAACTCGATCAACCGACTCCCCGGAGAAGGATGCCGTCAGGTGGAGATTCGCCATGGACGAATCCGCTACCCTGAGCCTTACTCCGTACCAACGATAAAGTTCTGCTCCCACCTGGATGAGGGGGGCATCACGGAATACTAACCGCCCCTGCACCCACGCGAGGTCGTCATCGGAAACGGCGGAGCGCTCGACCGCCACCAAGCCACTTGGGTTGACCGTAGCACGGTCGCGGTCGCGGAGAACCTCTCCGGCCGCGCCATCTGTTTCGCGAGCGCCGAGTGCGACCGAACCGGAATGGACCGATATCCGTATCCCCGCGCTGTCGTCGGATTGAATCGCGAAAGCGGTCCCAACGTCCTGGATTTTCACCGCGCCAACCTTTACGGTGAACGGGTGAGAAGCGTCGTGCTCGACCTTGAAGTACCCGTCCCCATCGAGCGTGACGGACCGGTCGTTGGAATTGGGATCGATCACCAGCCGGCTTGCCGGCCCAAGGACGATCTCCGTTCCGTCGGCCAGGCTGAATTGACGTCGCTCGCCAACGGTGGTGCTGAACGTGCGGGAGCGCGAGACGTTGCTCGATACACGCATCTCTCGCCAGAGAAGGCCACCACCCACGAGGAGAAACAATACCGCCGCGGCCCTCAGATACGCCGACAGTATTCGGCTTGGGGCAGTGGGGCCGACCTTACGGAAAATCGGGATTACCCTCGCCCTGTCGAATCTCGCCTTTACGTTTCTCAGCGCGCCTTCGATATCGGTATCGTCGGATTCCTCACGCGACACATTGGCGAGCGCCGACTCCAGCGCGTTCACCATTGCCAGACGCTCGGGGTCAGCCTGCAGCCAGCGTCGGATTGATTCGGCCTCGCGTGGCTCCGCCTCGCCCGCCAGATAGCGGGCTACCCGATCCCAATCCTCGGGAGCGATTTTGGGGGAGGCACCACTAGAATTCGACATATTCAGTAATAAGACAGACACATCAACGAGGCGCTACCCTACTTGGATAGTCACGAAGCAAGCGAGCAGGACCTTCAACGACAAATCCGGGCGGGCGACGAAGGCGCATTCGACACTGTCTTTCGTGCACACTACTTGCGCCTGATAAGAATGGCTGAATCCATTCTGCGCGAGCGAGCGCCGGCCGAGGAGATTGCGCAGGAAGTGATGCTGGAGCTGTGGCGGCGCCGGGAATCGCTGAAGCTGGAACAGGGTTTTGGCGCCTACCTTATACGGTCCACTCGCAACCGCGCTCTGAACTACATTCGCCACCAGCGCATCGTCGCGCGTGAGCTGGCCGCGGCAACGATCGAAGCGCGCGAATCTCCTGGCACGGATGCGGAAACGCTCGGCGTGGAGCTCGAACGAGTGGTGCGTGAAGCCATCGATGCGCTCCCGGAGCGGTCGAGGGAAGTATTTCTATTGAGCCGGGAGCAAGGTCTCAGATATCTGGAGATCGCCGCCGTCCTCGAGATATCCGTAAAGACCGTGGAGAAGCGAATGGGCCAGGCCCTCGCGGAGCTGCGGGAGCGGCTTCAACCCTGGTTAGGGGGAGGAAAAACCCCGGCGTAGGGTACCGGCGAGCTTGGGTGTCTCTCTACCACACCAAAGCGCTCCTGCGGTCGGGGCGCAGTCACTATTGGAGAGACTAAATGCGAAACAATCTTAGAATTGCTCTCATTGCCGGATCTGCTGTCATTGTAGCGGCTTGCGCGAGCGACATGGCCACTTCGCCTGTCACGTCTTCTGCGGCCTCGGCGGCACTCATCGCGGCGCCAATCAGCTTCGATCAGATCAAGACCAGTTTCGTCGGCGGCACGAACGCCAACGACGGTTTCGTACCGGGCAGCACCGGTGAGACCGGCGACGACGACGGCGATCACGAGAACGGCGAACACGGACTTGGCTGGGGATCGTTGATGGGCGGCGGTCTGGACGGAGCGTGGGGGGGTGGGATCGGTTTCGGCGGCGGACTAAGGGGACCGTTTGGCGACTTTGACGACGCCAGCGGCTGCACCTTCTCCACGACCAGCAACCGAGTCGAATGCGCGCCGGCCTTGCGCCGTGGGCTCACCGTCAACCGCTCATTCTCGTTCCTCGATGGAACGGGCGCGGTTCAGCAGGCTTTCGACGCGTCGAAAACAAATACAGTCAACGTCAAGACAAGCGTGACCGGCACGCGCACTCATCACGAGACCGCGACGAGCACGGTGAACAGCTCCAGCGATTTCACAATTGTCGGCCTTGCCTCCGGCAGCACTCAGCGGACTGTCGACGGAAAATCGTCCGGAACTGAGTCGACTACCGGAACCAACAAGGCTGGGGTGGCCTTCACTGCCGAGCGTATCGCCAGCGACGAGACCATCGGGCTTATTATCCCGATCCAGAACGGGCGGCCGACCTACCCAACCGCTGGAACCGTAACTCGCTCGATGAAGGCGACAATAACGCCTGCGAGCGGTACCGCAACGACTTCGGAGCGCCGTGAAGTGATCACGTATGACGGAACGGCGACGGCGAAGGTTGTCATCACGCAGGATGGGGTCACCAAGAACTGTACGAAGCCGTTGCCCCACGGTCGCCTTAGCTGCACCTGATATTGTAAAGGGTTCGTTGGCGCACCCAGCGCGAATCCTTAGCTCACCCTCAGTCCGGCTTACTCGCACGAGGCCGGGCTGGGGGTGTTTGCTTTTCTAAACCTGCGGCGTCCCGATCCAGACGCCGGAGTTAGGAGGCTTTGGCGTCCGTCTTCGCCACGCACTTCGCCTGGTGGCAGATCTCGCGGAGCTCGGCGTTGCTCATGCCTTCCCAGTTTCCGGGAATGGGGATGAGCCGGCGTTTTTCATTCAGGGATTCGAAGGTGAGCCAGCCGCGGCCATAGCCTTCGGAGAGGGTGATGCGGCGCTGGCTGATGGTACGCCGATCCAGACCGCTTCGGCGCTCAGCCCCGCGCCAGGCCAAACGCTCGCGGCGGCGCCGAGGCTCTGCGCACACACGCCGCTCGACCTTACTCGGCTGCGAGTCCCACACCTGCCAGTACGCGCCGTCCCTATCTACGAAAGTTCGGTATGACATAGCGATCTATTACCTCACGCGGACACTCCCGCGATTGCATCAAAGTTGTGCAGGAAAGATGCCATCCCGGGGTCCTTTCGTGTACCCCTAAAGATATGTTTTTTAAAGGGTTACCTAGCGAAGCTGGCCAGTGTCTCGCTCATCACGTCGATCATGGATTTGGCGGTCCAGCGATCCCTTCCATTGTACAGAAATGAGAAGGCCAGCACCTCACCATTTACCGCCGTCACGTACCCCGCCAGCGCGATCACCTCATTAGTGGTACCCGTTTTGGCGTGCAGGTTACCCTCGGCTGGGGTGTTTCGCATGCGACGCTTGAGGAGCTCGGAGTCGCCCGCCACGGGAAGCGAAGAGTGCAGCCAGGGACCCCATGACGCGCGGTGCGCATACCCAAGGAGCTGTACTTGGGAACGCGGGGTCACACGGTCGAGGATCGAGAGCCCGCTGCCATCGGCGAACGCCAGGCGGGTGGTGTCCACGCCCAGCTTCGTCGCAAAAAACTGGTGCAGTACCGAGCTCGCGCTCTGAACGCTGCCCACCACGTCCCGCTTCGGACCCCGGGCAGCGTCGCGGAACAACAGCTCAGCGTAATGATTGATGCTCTCGCGGTTCATCGCTGCCACCATGCTGGCCAGTGGTGGCGACAGAAGACTCGCGACCTTCACCGCGTTGGGCGGGGTTTTTCCCAGCCGGATCCCGCCGTCTACCCGGATGCCGCGCGAGATCAGAGCATTCAGAAATGCGCCCGTCGCAAAGCTCGCCGGATCCTCCACGATGTAGACGTACTTGCGGGTGCCTGTCCTGGTCCCGATCGAGCCGCTCGCCTGAATTGTTCCGTTACCGAGTTTTCTGAACCCCAACCGCGCTCCGCCGCCAGCGACGGTCCGCACGTTCGCAATCAGGGGAATCGCGCTCGTCGAAGGCTCGAGTACCACCGTCGCCGGCTGTCCCGCGGCCGACGGTGTGACCGAGACGGCAACCAGGTTCTCATTCAGCGACAGAGCGGACACGCGCGCGGCGTATGACGCCTGGAGATAACGCGTGAGCCATCCTTCGGGGATTTTCTGGTCGTCGAATGCGGAAGCATCGCCGATCACGCTGCCGGTGACGTGCTTGATTCCCTGCTGCGCGACGAGATCGGCCAATCGATTCATCGGCGCCGACGGACCGCCCGGAAGGAATTTTCCCGACAGCGCGGGATCGCCATCACCCCTGATGTAGAGATTGCCGTTGACCGTCCCGTCGGGGCCAACGGGGCCATCGCGAAGCGCGTCGGTGCTGAACTGATAGTTGGGTCCGAAGCGCTCGAACGCGATGGCGCTCGTGAACAACTTCATCGTGGAGGCAGGGAGCAATTCTTCGCCTGCGTTCTCCGCGTACAGCGTATCGCCGCGAGTAAGGGAGACCACCATTGCTCCCCACGATCCGCCGCGAGTACGGGCAGTGAGTCCGCTCAGAGTGCTTGCGACATCCGCGGTGCTCCTCGGTACGCTGTATCGAACTACGGGCACGGCGGGAGGCCGGTTCGGATTTCTTCTCCTCACTCTGCGACGCGTGACTGTCGTTCTTTTCCTTGTCTGAGCTTCGATTATCGGCGGCGCAGAGCCGCATATCGTCAACGCCACCAGAATGGCGATCCGGATCTTGCGAGAGAACATCTATCCCTTTTTCAATGCGATTTGTCTGCTGTGCAACGAGGCTGGCCGGAATGGCGAGAAAGGTGCCAGCGCTCGGCTGTGGAACGTTTCGCTGTTGACCAGCTGTTCGCTTGGAATATACCCGGAAGGAAGGTATTTTCCCCGAAGAGACCGGAGTCCAACCGCATCAGGAGAATGAATGGCTGAGCGGCACCACAATTTCTTGCGCGAAGGCGTGATCACGGGCTTCATCGGCGCCACCGCAATCGCAGTCTGGTTTCTCATAGTCGATACGATCGCGGGCCACCCATTCTACACTCCGATTTTCCTGGGAAAGGGCGTCGTCAGTGTTCTCGGCAAGAACATGATGGGCGACGGCGCATTCGTTCACATTCTTGGCTACACGATCTTCCACTACGCCGCCTTCTTCGTCGTCGGAATCGTTCTAACGGTGATCGTACACCAGGCCGAGCGGACGCCGGCGATTCTGGCGGGGCTGCTCGTGGCGTTCGTGGTGATGACGCTCGGCTTTTACATGATCGCTGCGGCGTTCGCTGGTTCGGCGTTGGGAAACCTGGCGTGGCCGCAGATCTTCATCGCCAATCTTCTCGCGTCGGGGCTGATGCTCGGATATCAGTGGCGGACGCATCCCAAGCTCGAACGACAATTGAAGCAGGCGCTCGAAGGAACAGACGACTAGGCTGTCGACGGTTTCCAGTCAACCTGCGCGCCCGCGGTCGAGTCTTCGCCGCGGGCGTTCCATTTGAAGAACACCACCGTCATGATGATGTAGAAGATGATGCCGCCCGGGATCCACATGATGAGCGCGCCGAGCAGCTGGTCCTCGAGCGGTGAGAGCGGCAGCACGCGCGGAGCGGCGGCGTAGGCCGGATATAGAACGTGGTCCGACATCGCGATGTAAACCGCCACGATCGACATCGGGATGCTCATCAGAAAGCTGTAGAGCATCTGCCCCGGATAGGCGAGGCGCGGTAGCTCCGGGACCTGACTCAGGAGCGGCCACCACATCAACACTGCGGCGCCCATGAACGTCAGGTGCTCGACGATGTGGATGTTGTGATTCGCCATCGCCGCGTTGTAAAACGGCGGCAGGTGCCACAGCGCGATGGTGAGATTGAAGACGACGAACGCCATTGGCGCCCGGGTGAAGAACCGGGCGGCGGGACGAATGAATTTGTGGGAGAGCGGGCCACCGAGCATGTAGCCCGGGACGCCAGCGAGCAGCAGCGGCGGTATTGCGAGCGTCAGCAGCAGGTGCTGCACCATGTGCGCGCTGAAGAGATAGTCGTCGCTCAGGTCGTGAATCGGACCATTGAGTGACGCGAATATCAGCAGCAATCCTGAAAAGAAATAGATCTGTTGCGCCGCACTGGGCTGGCGTTTGGCTCGATACGGGGCCCAGAGATAAAGCGCACCCAGCGCTGCGATGCCGATGACAGTACTCGGGTGAATCGACCATCGCCACCAGTTGAGATTGACGAAGGGATGCAGCAGCGCCAGGACCAGCATGCTACATGACTTTGAAGTAGAGATGTCCGAAGAGGAACATCAGCGTCAGGAGCGTAAGCGAGGCGATCAGCAGCGGACCGGTGAAGAGCACCCGGAACAACCGATGATCGTACTTGAGGTGCATGTAGAACATGACGACGATCGTGAACTTGAGCGCCGACAGAATCAGGAGGGTGGGAACGAACCCGCGAGAAGCGACGAATGAAGGAACGTAGTAAGCCCAGACCTCGAACACCGTGATCAGTGTGAGGATGACCGCCACCTTCCAGTAGGTGGACCACGTCGGATGGGCGTGTTCTTCCTCGGCGTGCGGCGCGTGAGCCTGACCTTCGGCCGAGTCCGGAAGATTGGTGAGGCTGGCGTGAGTGTCCATCATTCCTTCCGGTTACTTGATGAGATATACGAGAGTGAAGATCACGATCCAGATGACGTCGACGAAGTGCCAGTACAACGCGGCGATGTCGACGAGCAGTGAATCGCGCGAGCCAAGCCCGCGCCGGTAGTCGATGGCGAGAAGCGTGACCAGCCACAGCACGCCGGCCGTCACGTGCGCGCCGTGAAATCCGGTGAGCGTGAAGAACGACGACCCGAAGAGATTCGTTCTGATCGTCAGTCCTTCGTGGACGAACGACGTGAACTCGAACGCCTGAAATCCAAGGAAGGTCGACCCCGCGATCGCCGTCATCCACAGCCAGAGTTTGGAATTGCCGAGGATGCGATCACCGCGCGTGCGCTTCGGCTTTTCCTTGTTCTGAACGGCGGCCAGCGCCAGCACCATGAACAGCGACGACATCAGCAGCACGAACGTCGAGGCGGACGTGACGGGGATGTTGAGAATCGGCTTCAGCACTCGGCCCGTGCTTGGATCCGTCCAGGTTTCGTGCGGGAACGGACCGACGACGCTCCGTCCCTTGTAGATCAGATAGGTCGAAATGAGCGAAACGAAGAGCATGCACTCCGAGCCGATGAAGGCCCAGATTGCCACTTTCCGGTTGTCGAGGCCCAGGGTCGTGTAGTGGTGTGACGCGGGCGCCGAAGTGTGTACGACCTTTGCGTGGGTTGCGGGCGCGGTCATTTCTAGTGGTGCTCCGGCTCGAGCGGGCTCAGAAGCCAGCTGTAAAGTGAGAAGACCATCAGCGCCGCTCCGGCTGCGATCAGGGCTGGAGTGGTCATCAGCCCGCAGAACATGGTCACGAGGCCAAGCGCCACGAAGAGCGGCTTGAGCGTGTTGTACGGCATCACGATCCCGAGCTCCGCCGCGGTCTTGCCCGTCTGAGAGTTGATCCGCGCGCTCTCCTTGTCCACTTCCTTCCCTTCCCAGAGAGGATATCTGCTGGTGACCGTTGGTATCCGGGCAAAATTGTAATCCGGTGGCGGACTTGGAATCGTCCATTCGAGCGTGCCAGCGCCCGACGGATTCGAGCCGGCGATCTCGCCGCTCTTTCTGCTCTTGAAGTAATTGTAGATGAAGATCAGCATCGCGATCGGGAAAATCATCGCGCCGGCTGTCGACATCGCGTTGTAGAGATCCCAGCCCTGACCGGTGTCGTAGGTGTAAATGCGCCGCGGCATTCCCAGCATTCC
>JALYZH010000107.1 GCA_030948945.1 Gemmatimonadota bacterium
ATGGCTTCTGGATCGCGTGGAACATCTACTTCGCGGGATTCGTGGTGTTGCAAAGCCGCTCCTCGCGTCAGCAGCGCCTTGATCACCGCTTCATCGATGCTTTCCCGATCACGATTGATGCGACTGACGCGGAGGGCAGGGAGTACAAAGACCTTCTCGCCTTGACCCAGGACCTGAATCCCGGAGGCCTGGCGTTTCGCGCATCGTTCGCCTTGCCGCGTGGGGCAAAGATCCGTGTTGCCCTCCCGCTGGCGCAGGGCACGTACGATGTAACGGGGCGTGTGATGCACATGGAGAAGAGCTACACCGGTCGAAATCCTGTATACACTCACGGCATCCAGTTCGATGATCTCCCGGTGGAAACGCGGGATGCGATCGAGCTGCACTGCACGCATCACTCCGTTCCGATGTGGCGCATGAAATACCGGCAGTCGCTGAATCTCTTCAACAAGGCTGTCGAGCTCGTCGCGAACATCCGCGGTGAAAAGAGATTCTTCGTTCAGTTGCCGGCGCGGGTCGTGATCGAAGGGGAAGATGGCGAACCCCCGACGGAAGGCCTTGCCCTTCTCGAGGATGTGAGCGCCAGCGGCGCTCGTCTTCTCATGGAGGTGCCAGTCCCGCCAAGCCGGCTGGTCAGCTTTGAAGTTCCCGGGACGACCTTTTCCGGAAACGGGCGGGTTGTGTTCAACAGGATCCTCGAATCGCCGATGAAGGTCAGGTTCGTGGTCGGCCTCGGACGTCAGGCACGCGAGTCACGCTTCAAGGTGTGGACGCGCGAATGGCGAAGCCTCGCCCTCAGTCCGGTGGATCAGGAGCCGACGAGGTAGCTCGCCGCTCGCTCCAAAAAACTTGTGTTCGTACATTAGTCGGCGATGCCAAAGCCTGACGAAGCCCCGCTCGTCGGCCGGAGCGCGGAGCTCGCGCTACTGTCGCGGACGATCGACGATGCCGCCAAGGGTGCGGGGCGCGCCGTCTTTCTCGTTGGCGAAGGCGGAATAGGGAAAACGCGCCTGGCCGCGTCCGCAGCGGACCTCGCAGCCAAACGCGGTTGGAACGTCGCCATCGGGCGTTCTTATCCGGTCGAAATCGGGGTCCCGTACGCCCTTTTCTCCGACGCCCTGCTCCCGCTGGTGAGAAAGCTCGAACCCGCCACGCTCACCGTTCTTACACGTGGAGGAGCGGCGGAGCTGGCTTATCTCTTTCCAAGTCTTGGCGCATTCGGGGACCGCGAGCGGGCGTCGGCAGGCGCCGACCCGTCCGAGCTGAAGGCGAGACTATTCTGGAACTTCACGCAGTTTCTGGGACGGCTGGCGGCGAAGCAGCCCTTGTTCATCGTCCTCGAGAATCTCCAATGGGCGGACGCGTCATCCCTCGAGTTGTTCCATTTTGTGACGAGGCAGATCGACGCTCAGAGGATCGTATTGCTGGGGACGTACAACGAATCCGAGCGGGATCTGAATCCGGTGCTGCGGAGTACCGAGCAGTCGTTGCTCCGCATCGGCTCGCTGACGGTGCTCAAGCTGGCTCCTCTGCAGGCAACAGATGTCGAAGATGTCATCCAGCAGACGTTCGGCGTGGACAAGAACAGCACCGGGAATTTCTCCTCGATGCTGTACGACTGGACGCGGGGGAATCCCTTCTTCGTGGAAGAGACGCTGAAATCACTCGTCGACTCCGGCGCCCTCACCCAGCGTGACGGCCGGTGGGTGGGATGGGAGATGCAAACGCTTCATCTGCCTTCCACCATCAAGGATGTAGTAAAGGGACGTGTCGACAGGCTTACGGTCAATGCGCGGAAACTCGCCAACCTCGCCGCCGTCATCGGCACGCGCGCGGGCCACGAGACACTCGCCAGCATAGCAGGGTTATCCGAGGCCGACATCATCGCGGCCCTCGACGAGCTGCTCGAGCAGCGGGTGCTGGAAGAGAGCGGAAGCGTCGATGCGATCTCCTACGACTTCACGCATCCGTTGCTCCAGCAGGTGATCTACGCCGAGCTGGGGCAGGCGCGCGCGCGGCTACTTCACGCGACCGTCGCCGAAGCGCTGGAACGTGTCCATGACAACGACGCCCTATCACACGCCGACGAGCTGGCATTGCACTTCGCGCGCGCGCATTCACGGCCGCTGGCGCGTAAAGCTGTCAGATACTTGTACGCGGCCGGGCGCGGCGCCATCGAGCGATACGCCAATCGAGAAGCCGCCAACTATCTGGCTGCGGCGCTGGACCATCTGGACAAGGATCAATCCATAATCGATGCGCCGCGCGAAGAGATTCTCACAACTCTTGCGCGCACGCGACAACGCCTCGGCGAGTATGACGCGGCGATGAGCCTATGGATGCGCGCGCGCGAAGATGCCGCTGGCCGGGGCGAGAAGGGGACTGTTGCTGACATCGAGCACCGGATGGGACTAGCCCGCTACTGGAGTGGAAAATACGCGGAGGCTCTCGCGCACTATGAAGCGGGACTTTCGTATGCGACGGCGTCGGGCGACCGGACTATAATGGTGAGACTGCGTCTCGCGAAGGCGATTGCGCTACAGGATCTCGGCCGGCTGAAAAGAGCGCAGGCCGAAGCAGAATCCGCGTTGGTGTCGGCCGCCGAGGGCGGAATGAAAAACGATTCGCTGCTGTCTCGCGCGCACCGCGCTCTGCTGTTGCTTTATACGTGGGCGGGACCGCTCGAGCTCGCGCGTGAGCACGGCATCAAGGCGATCGCGCATGCCGAGGCTGCGAGGCAGCGGATGCTCGAATGGACGGCGCACTGGGGGATGGCGCTGCTGGCGGGAGTTTCAGGCGACGGCCCCGCGTTCCTGGAGCACGTGGCGGCCAGCGATCGGCTGGCCGAACAGATGCACTCGCCGCTTCTTCCGCTTTGGTCCGCCGAGCTGATGGTTCAGTATCACTCCAGCACCGGCGACTGGGACGCAGCGATCGAGATCGCCGAGCGAACGATCGCTCAGGCCAAGGACCTGAATCAGCGGATGCTGCTGCCCCGTCTCTACGTTTGGTCAGGCCTGATCTACCTGTGGCGCGGGGCAGATGAGAAGGCGAAAGAATACTTCGACGAGGCCTGGAAGTTGGCCGGCGCGGAAAAAGCCGGCTCACTGGAAGGCGCGGGCGAGCGCGCACTCGACGTCCCGTCGATCGTTCCCGCACACCTTGGTATGGCCTCGTACTACATGGCGAGGGGCGATTTCGCGGAGGCGGTTCGCATCGGCGAGGCGGGTCTCGAGATCGCGGACCGCACCGGATACCTGGTTTGGGCGCTGCAATGGCTACTGCCGACCATCGGGGACGCCGCGCTCAGTGGACGTGACTTCACGACTGCCGCGACGCACCTCGAACGAATGAGGCGCGACGCGGGACGACTGAATCATCGGCTGGGACTCGCGTATGCGGACGCATGCGATGGACTGTTGGCGAGATTCCGCGATCAGGATCCGAAGCGCGCTATAGGGCTGTTGCAGTCGGCGGTAGAGCAGCTGGAAGCGCTTCCATTCGCTCCCCAGGCTGCGCGCATCAGGCGCCGGCTTGCGGGCGCTTTCGTTGAAGTCGGGGACCGCGAAGAAGGCATGCGTCAGCTTCGAAAAGCACACGACGTATTCGCGCGCCTGGGAGCCACCGTGGAGCTCGACGGAACGCGCGAAGAGATGCGGGAACTGGGGGTCAGGCCGCCACCCAAATCAACGACGAGCGGCGCCGCCGGCCTGACCGGCCGCGAGATAGAGATTGCGCGCATGGTCGCAACGCGGAAGTCGAACAAGGAGATCGGAGGGGCACTGCAGATCTCGGCTCGCACCGTAAGCACTCATCTTTCCAACATCTTTCTCAAGCTGAGCGTAGGTTCGCGGGGTGAGCTTGCCGATTTCGTTCGCCAGAACGGACTGCTCGAGGGCTAGCCGATAGATTTGCTGTCATGATCGATGACATTCTCGCCGAGCTCGAAGCGGACACCTCGCTCGAGGTTGGAGAAAGCTTCGCCGCCGTCACTGCGCGGTACTTCGAGTCGACGCGCCGTGGCGAGGGGCAGGTCTCGACGCCGCGGTCAGCCGAGGAGCTGGCACGCCGCTTCGACGAGGAGTTTCCCCGCGATGGGAAGCCGGTAGCGGAAATCATCGAGCGCCTGGAGCGCGACGTTCTCGCCGACGCCAACAAGTACTACCACCCGATGTACATGGGGCATCAGACATCGGCGCCACTTCCGGTTGGAGTGTGGATGGAAAGCGTCATCGGCGCGCTCAATCAATCGCTGGCTGTCTCGGAGATGTCGCCGACGGGCACAGCGATCGAGCACCAGATCATCAAGTGGATGTCGCGGCTCGCCGGTTATGGCGACAGCGCGGGAGGCACGCTCACCTCGGGGGGAACGGAGGCAAACTTTACCGCGATGTTGGCGGCGCGGAGCTTTGCGCTGCCCAACGCGTGGGAAGAAGGTGTGGGCTCCGATCCGCCGTTCGTGGTATACGGCGAGCACGCACACTACGCGGTGACACGATCAATCGGTCAGCTGGGACTTGGGAAGCGCAGAGGAATTCCGATCCGGTCGCGCGACTACAAGATGGATGTAGACCAGCTGCTGGCGACGCTCGATCACCTGCGCGACGAAGGAAAGCGTGTCATGGCGGTCGTGGCGACGGCCGGCACGACGGCGACAGGCTCCTTCGATGATCTAGAAACGATCGGCGGCATCTGCGCAGAGCGCGGGATCTGGCTCCACGTGGACGGAGCGCACGGGACGAGCGCGTTGCTCTCGACCAAAGCGCCGCGCGCCCTCAAAGGGCTGAAATTCTCACGCTCGCTGGCGTGGGACCCGCACAAGATGATGCTGCTCCCGCTTGCAGCCGGAATGGTTTTGACACGGGACGAGGGTGATCTCGATCTCGCATTCGCGCAGCAGGCGCCATACTTGTTTCACGCAGGCAAATCGGAGAGGGTGGCCGATCAGGGAGTGAGGAGCTTTCAGTGCTCACGAAGGGCCGACGTGTTCAAGCTCTGGTTCGTGATCCAGCGTTTCGGGTCGAATGGACTCGGCCGATTGTACGATCACCTCTGTCACACGGCACGTCTGCTGTACGACGCGATCGAGGAGCGGAGTGACTTCGAGAATCTGCACGAGCCCGAGTCGAATATTCTTTGCTTTCGTTACATCGGAAAAAGCGGCAAGGGTAGTTCTCGGAGTGGCAGTGCCTCCGACGCCGACAGCATCGATGCCTTGAACCGCGAGCTCCGGCCCCGTTACAACAAGGAAGGGACCGGCTGGATCACCGCGACGGTTCTGGACGGCAGGCCCGTTCTCCGGGTGACAATGATGAATCCGCGAACGAGCTCTCAGCACGTCCATGCATTGCTCGATGGGCTTACGGTGAAGGCGAAAGAAATCGAATCGGCTTGATCGTCGCGTAATAGCACATGCGCCATTCACGCACCGAATTCGAGTCCGCGCCGCTCGCGCCCAGCCCAGGCGATGATGGCGGCAGCTGAGAAAACCGTGAGCGCTACGATCGCCATCGAGTGCGCGTAGCTCGTTCGGGCGGCGAACAAAGCCTCGAGGTAACCGACTGAGCTCGCGATCAGCACGCCGCACTGGTATGCGAAGCCGGGCAGAAACCCGCGGACGGAGTCCGGCGACAGCTCGGTGATGTGCGCCGGGATCACTCCCCATGCCCCTTGAACCATGAACTGCATCGCGAACGCGCCGATCACTAGACCGATGATAGATGGTGAGAACGCCCAGAGCGGGATCATCACTATCGCCAGAACGAGAGCGAGCACAATCGAGCGACGACGGCCGATTCTGTCCGACAGGTAGCCGAAGCT